>DATKFO010000916.1:0-4608 GCA_035544355.1 Thermoanaerobaculia bacterium | reverse complement strand
TACCCAAAGCGGCGGCATGGCCGCACGCACTCCACATCACGGCGGTGATGTTGTCGTCACTGTGTCGGTCGCGGGTGCGGGTAGCGGTGTGGTCGCCGTCGTGTCCGTGCGGAACACTCCGCCGGTCAGCGTGGTGTCCGTCGCGGGCGGTGGCATTGTCGTGATGGTGTCGGTCGGCGGGATCGTGCCGGTGGTGTCGGTCATGGTCACGATCGGGTTGCCGAATTCGTCGAACATGGGGACGACTTGCGGGAGGTGGATCGGGCACGGTTGCATGGGCTCGGTGCCGGATTTGAAGGCTTCTTCGATGATGACGTTGGGCGGGCAGTATTGCGTGGCGCGGCCGCCGCTGGTTTTGTCGACGTCGACGAAGGTGATTCGCTCCGGCGTTGGAAAGTCGTCGTCGGGTTGGCCGGCGGTCACGGCGATCATGTAGCGCGCCCACATCGGCACTGCTGCATCGGAGCCCGAGAGGCCCGTGGGTGCGTTGTCGTCGAAGCCGACCCACGCGAGCGCGAGCGTGTGCGGTGTGAAGCCGATGAACCATGCGTCGCGTTTGTCGTTGGTCGTGCCGGTTTTTCCTGCGGCGATTTTGCGGAAGCCAAGGCTGCGGGAGGAGCCGCCGGTGCCGCGGTCGACGACGCCGCGCATCAGGTAGGTCACCAGGAAGACGTCGCGCTGCGGGAAGACCTGCACCGGTTTCACGTCGCCGCCGGCGGCGATGATTTTTCCGCGATCGTTCGTGACGAAGCGGATCGTGCGCAGCGGCAGGCGCAATCCCTGGCGCGCGATCGTCGAGTACGCATCGGCCATTTCGATCGGCGGGATTCCGACGGCACCGAGGATGACGGCGGGATTGTCGTCGAGCTCCGTTTGCACGCCGAGCGTGTGCGCGGTTTTCAGAATGGGCTCGATGCCGCACGCGAGTCCGATGCGCACGGACGCGGAGTTGAGCGACATTTCGAGCGCCTGCCGCACGGTCACGTTGCCGTGATAGGCATCGTCGTTGCGCGGCGACCAGTCTGGCGCGAAGCGCCGCTTGAGCACGAAGCGCGTGTCGCTGATGATCGTCGCCGGCGTGATGTTCTGATTGGAGAGACTCGGCTCGAATGCGGTGAGGTAGACGAACGGTTTGAACAGCGATCCGACGAGCCGCTTCGAGTTCAGGGCGCGATTGAATTGACTGAGCTCGTAGTTGCGGCCGCCGACGAGCGCGCGAATCTCGCCGGTCGGGATGTCGACGTGAATGAGCGCGCCTTGCAGGGGATTGCTCGCGCGGCGCAGCCGCCGGCTGTTTTTCTCGAGATTGCGCAGACCGGCGTCGAGCGTCTTCGCCGCGGTGTCCTGCGCGCCCAGGTCAATGGCGGTATAGATCTGCAGGCCGCGGCCTTTCACATCGTCGATGCCGTAGTCGCGCGCCATCTCCTGCAGCACACGATCGACGTAGTACGGAATCGACGTGAGGCCGGTCTTTTCGCGAAACGGTTTGCGCGGCAGCGGCGCCGAGTGCGCCTTCTCGTACGTCGCCTGATCGATCTTTTTTTCCTTCAACATCAGTCCGAGCGTGATGTTGCGCACGCGCATCGCGCGCTCGGGGTTGTTGAACGGCGAGTAGTTGTTCGGGCTCTTGATCATGCCGGCGAGCATCGCCGCTTCGGCAACGTTGATCTCGGAGACCGGCTTGCCGAAATAGAAACGCGAGGCTTCGCCGACGCCGAGGATGGAGATCGAGCGATTGCGGCCGAGGTAGATGTCGTTGAGATAGGCCTCGAGAATGTCGCGCTTCGAATAGCGGAAGTCGAGGATCACGGCCATGAACGCCTCGACGATTTTGCGCCGGTACGTTCGCTCGCTCGTGAGGTAGTAGTTCTTCACGAGCTGCTGCGTGAGCGTCGACGCACCCTGGCGCGCGCCGCCGCCGCGCATGTTCTTGAGCGACGCGCGGAGGATGCCCCACGGATCGACGCCGGGGTGATGCCAGAAGCGAACGTCTTCGGTGACGACGACGGCATCCTGCAGATGTTGCGGCACCTGATCGAGCGTGACGGGGCGGCGATTCTCGAGCGTTTCGCCGAGGATCGACGTGAGGAGCTCGGGCTCGAGCGCGGCGTGGTCGACGGGACGCGCGTCGCTGAAAGAGACGACCGATTCGATCTGCGATTTTGTGATGACGATGCGCACGGCTTGCGCGGGATAGTCGCCGCTCGGATGTTTGAACGGACGCGTGTGGATGTCGATCACGCCGTCGTGGAGCGCGAACTCGCCCGGTTGCGCGACGCCGGACGATTCGCGGTATCCGAGGCGATCGAGTTTCTCGAGCAAATCATCCTGCTGCAGCACGAGGCCCGGCTGCAGCGGCGTGTAATCGGCGTAAACGCGCGTCGGCAGCGAGAGGCGGCGCACTTCGAATTGCTTGACCGAAACGCGATAGACGTAGATGCCGAGCAGCAGAAAGATGACGAAGAACGCGAGCGCGGTGTACGCGGTGATGCGCAGGACCTTGTGGCGGCGCAGCCATTCCTGCACACGGGCGAGGCGCGGAAAGCGTTCGGTCAGTGTCATTGGGCGACGATGGAAAGGTTCCGGCCGCCGGAGCTTCCGCGGCGGTAGGAGTGAAATGTAGGACGGGCTTCAGCCCGTCCGGACAGGCTGAAGCCTGTCCCACATTTTGTGCAGAGCTGCGAATCGAAGATGCGCTCGCTCGCGAAGCCGCGCGCGCGAAGAAGGTCGATGGTGATGGCGATGAGGTCGACGTGCGGTTTCGCACGCGTGCGATCGACGTGAGTGTTGCCGAGCTGTTCGACGACTTCTTCGCCGACTTCGAAACAGCACGCGCGAATCGACGGACCGAGATACGCGAACGACGACGCGGGATCGACGCCGCTCGCATCGATCGCATTCGCGGTGATGCGCTGCGCGGTGCCGCGCCAGCCGGAGTGTACGTTTGCAATGATGCCGTGAGCGGGATCGACCATCGCTACCGGCAGACAATCTGCAACCTTGATACCGAGAGCGGTTTGCGTTTCGCTGCTCCAGAGCGCGTCACATGCATCGCATTCGCGCCATGCATCCGCGTGCGTCGCGCGCGTCACGGTCGCGCTGTGAATCTGATTGCACGTGGTCAGCGTCGCCTCGATGCCGAAGCGCTCGCGAATCAGCGCCGCGAGCTCGCGCTCGATCTCGTGCGTGAGGCGTCCGGAAACATCGTCCGTCGTACAGAGCTGCGCGATGCCGGGCGGGAGGAAGGGCGGGATGACGATGCGGCCAACGCGAGAGGACTCGACGAGCCACGTGGTCAAGAAGCAGTCACGCTCCGGACTTCGGCGATGCGCGTGCGCAATTGCTCGGTCACGGCGAGGCCGCGCAGCAGCGACGCGGTCTTCTCGAATTCCGTGATCATCATGTCGAGCGCGAAGGTGCCTTCGCCGCTCATGATGCCGTCGAGCGCGTGCAGGAAGTGTTTCTCGATCGTCTTGTGCGCCGAAGCCCCGATGTACTCCTCGGCCACGGCGCGAATGCGAGCCGCGAGATCGACTAGCTCGCTATTTTCTTCATCGGCATTTCGATCAACTTTTTTTTTTAGCTGAACGAGCTCGCCGGTGATCATCCCGTAGAGGATCTTCGCGACGTCGAACGACGAGACGTTCAGCGCGCGGCCGATGTCGGCGATCGAGCGGTGTCCGTCGATCTTCGTGATGAGCATCCACTCCTGCGGGTTGAGCGTGACCTGCTCGTGACGGTTCTCGCGCGCGAGCAATTCGGGGACGTGATCGACGGAGGGGATCTTCTTCGAGAGCACGCGCCATTCGTCGAGGCGGCGCGCGGCTTCCATCAAAAGATTCGTGTTCGACTTCGTGATCGTCTGCCGGTCGGGCTCTTCCCCGGGCGCGAATTGAAACTCGCCCTGGTTCCAGATCGCGAGTGCGTAGATCGCTTCTTCGCCCACGAGATCGCTGACGAACGCATGCACCATCTGGCCGTTTTTTAGGTAGATATAGCCCCGATCGCCTTCACGGGTGAGTGTGAACTTACCAGTCTTGCCCGACACGCTGACGAGCTGAATGATGTCGGGTAGAGGCAGTTCTTTTAGCGATCCCTGGAAAGCCATTTCACTCCGGATGACGCTGGATTTTTCCGCCTACCGACGGCCGCGCGGGCTTTGTGGACAACCGGCTGGACGTGGGTGGCTCAGAGCGTAACCCACGGTTCTGAACCCGTCAAGAATTTGCATCAGCAGTGTGAACATGTTGTTCGATCGCGCTCAAAATCCACATTCCAAAGAAGAAACCGGCGATGAGCCCCGTCGCGATTCGCAGCTCGTTCGTGCTCTCGCGCAAGCGCATCGCCTGCGTGATTCCGTCGAGAAAAATCGGGATGGCGCCGATCCACGCCAGTCTGCGCAGAACGTTGCTCGGCGTGCGCGGAAACAGGAGAAACGCGACGAGGCCGAGGATCAGGCCGAGGTAGCAGGCGACGCAGCGCGCGCAGATCGGCATCGGCGTTCCGAAGAGCGTGAGACAGCGCTCGGGGATGCCGTGACACGCGAAGCGGAACAGCGAGCGCAATTGCATCGACGCCCCGTGCGCGATCGCGAACGTGCACGCGATC
>DATKFO010000915.1:0-2653 GCA_035544355.1 Thermoanaerobaculia bacterium | reverse complement strand
TACCCAAAGCGGCGGCATGGCCGCCGCACTCCAAAACGACGTAGCCATCATCGGCGCCGGCCCCGCCGGCTCGACGCTCGCCGCACTCCTCGCGCGGCGCGGCGTATCCGTCGCACTCATCGATCGCGAAGAATTTCCGCGCGACAAACTCTGCGGCGAATTTCTCTCCTATGACGCGATGCCCGTGCTCGAGCCGCTCGGCGTCGTCGACGAGATCGATCGCGTCAACGCGCCGCGCATCGAACGATGCCGCGTCGTCGGACGCCATCGCACGTACGAATTCGATTTCCCGCATGCCGCAAGAGGCGTGTCGCGCTTTTTCTTCGATGATCTGTTGCGTCGCACCGCCATCGCGAATGGAGCGCGCTTCACGCTCGAGCGCGCGGAGGCAAAAGTCACCGCCGGAGCATGGGGACGTTGGGGCCGGTTCGATCAGGAGCTGAATCGCGCGTTCATCAAGGATCAATCACACCGCAACTTCGGATTCAAACGCCACTACACGGCCAACGGTCAACGGCCAACGGCCAACGAAATCGCGCTGCATTCCTTCAAACGAGGCTACCTCGGCGTCAGCGCCATCGAAGGCGGCCTCACGAACATCTGCGGGCTCGTGCACGCGACGCGGCTCGCGCATCACAAGGGCCGCTGGGACTCGTTCATCGAGATGCTGCGCGAGGAAGAGCCGCGGCTCGAAGAGTTGTACGCAGCGCACGAGCCTGCGCAGGAAAACTTTCTTTCCTCCGAGCCGGTGATCTTTCGCGCACGCTCCGCCGTCGAGGGCGGCATCTTCATGGTCGGCGATGCCTCGGGCGTCATCGATCCGCTGACGGGCAACGGCATGGCGATGGCGATTCAATCGGCGTTGCTCGCCGCGGAGCACATCATGCGCGTGCTCGAGAAACCGAGCGATCGCGTCGCGATCGAAAACGAATACCGCGAGCGGCATCGCGCGATGTTCGGTCCGCGCATCGCGTGGAGCCGCCGCACCGCGAAATTGCTGTCGCGTCCTGCGCTCCTCGACTTCGCGCTGCGCGGCGCTCGCAGCCCCGCGATCGGACGCTTTTTGCTGCGAAAAACGCGCGCGACGCGTGAAGACGTCGCGCGGCTCGCAGATCGCTGGTTCTGATACGCTCTCCGCGCCATGTCGCTGGTGTTTCCCGAAGGCGAATTTCTGCTGCCGCTGTTTCCGCTGCCGAACATCGTCTTCTTCCCGCACACGCGCCTGCCGCTGCACGTGTTCGAGCCGCGCTACCGGCAGATGGTGACCGATGCGCTCGACGCGGATCAGCGCTTCGGCATCGTGCTCCTGAAGCCGGGATGGGAAGCCGATTACTTCGGCGCGCCCGCGACGTACGAGCTCGGGACGCTCGGCACGATCGAGCAGGCCGCGCCGCTCGATGACGGCCGCTTCAACATCCTCGTCCGCGGCGACGTCCGCTTCCGCATCCTCGGCGAAGTCTCGCGCGTGCCGTATCGCACCGCGCGCGTGATCGCCGAACCGGAGCTCGATCCCGGCGCCGAGCAGTCGTACGCGCGGCGCGAATGGCTCGCCGATCTCTCGCGGCAATATCTCGAATACCTCCCCGAGCAATCGTCCGTGCCGGAGATCGACACCGTGAGCCTCGAGTCGCTGACGAATGCGCTGATCATGTCGCTCAACCTCGACGTCGAGGAGAAACAGAAACTGCTCGAGATCGGCGACGTCATCGGACGCGCCGAAGAGATCGGCAGCGAGCTGCAGAACCGCATCGAGAGCCTGCGCTTCCTCGCGCCGTTCCGCCACACGGGCGGCGATCCGGCGCACAATTGATCATGGTGTACGAGCGCATCAGCGATCGCCTTCTTACGCGCGCCGAGTTCGCGTGGCGCGTCGTGCGGCACGCGTTGTATGCGACGCTCGCCGTCGCGCTCACACTGCTCACCGGCATCCTGGGCTATCACTACCTCGGCCACCTCGGATGGATCGACGCGCTGCTCAACGCATCGATGATTCTCGGCGGGATGGGTCCGGTGAGTCCGATGAGCAGCGACGCCGAGAAAGTGTTCGCGTCGTTCTACGCGCTCTTCTCCGGACTCTTCTTCATCGCGCTCCTCGGCATCCTGCTCGCGCCGTTCATCCACCGCATCATTCATCGATTCCACATCGAAGACAGCGACGACTAGCGGCGAGCGACGTCGAACTCGTGCTCCGCGGCGATGTTCCCGCCCCAGTAGCCGACAACGCGATAGTGCCCGGCCTTCACTTTCTTCGGCAGCGCGAATGACGCGACCTTCTCGCCGTGCATCGGCTTGAGCTCCTCGAAGACTCTGTGGCCGCGCGCATCGAGCCATTCCGCACGCGTCTGCAATCCGCCCGGCGATTCCTTCAGCCACATCGTCAGCACGACCGGCTTGTTCGGTTCGACGTCGATCGCAGAGCGCTCCACGACCATCGAGCGATCGAACGCAAGCGGCTCGTTGACCTTCTTCGCGGCCACGTTTTCGGTGACGAGCACCTCGCGCACGCGAGGAGGATGCGGCGAGATCGTCGCGGCCTGTTTGCCGCGGCATGCGATGAAGAGAATTGCAAGGATCAGTGCGCGTCGCATACACGACAACGTTGCTTGCGCGATGCCAATATGGAGTGCGTGCGGCCATGCCGCCGCTTTGGGTA
>DATKFO010000914.1:0-2713 GCA_035544355.1 Thermoanaerobaculia bacterium | reverse complement strand
CTGCAACTCTGTCACTCTGCAACTCCGCAACTCGACTCTGCTAAGATCTCCTGATTCTTCAAGGGAGCATTCACGAAATGAACTACAGAACTCTATTTACGTCGGAGTCGGTGACGGAAGGGCATCCCGACAAGATCGCCGATCAGATTTCCGACGCGATCCTCGATGCCGTCTTGGCCGAGGATCCGGTGGGCCGCGTGGCGTGCGAGACGCTCGTTACGACCGGTCTGGCCATGATCTCGGGTGAGATCACAACACGAACTTACGTCGATTTCCCGTCGATCGTGCGCAACACGATTCGCGAGATCGGCTACACGCGCGCGAAGTACGGATTCGACAGCGAAACGTGCGCGGTCATCTCCTCGATCGATCCGCAGTCGCCCGACATCGCGCAGGGCGTCGACACCGGCGGCGCGGGCGATCAGGGCCTCATGTTCGGATTCGCATGCCGCGAGACCGAAGAGCTGATGCCGCTGCCGATCACGCTCGCGCACAAGCTCGTGAAGCGCCTCACCGACGTGCGCAAGGCGAACGAGCTCGACTTCCTCCGCCCCGACGGCAAGTCGCAGGTCACGATCGAATACGAGGGAAAGCGTCCCGTCCGCGCGAGCGCGATCGTCATCTCGACGCAGCATTCGCCCGCGGTGAGCAATCGCGATCTGCGCGACGCGATCATCGAGAAGGTGATCAAGCCGGTCGTCGATCCGAAGCTCATCGACAAAGACACCGTGTTCCACATCAATCCGACGGGCCGCTTCGTCATCGGCGGACCGCAGGGCGACACCGGCCTCACCGGCCGCAAGATCATCGTCGACACATACGGCGGACGCGGACGTCACGGCGGCGGCGCGTTCTCGGGCAAAGACCCCACGAAGGTCGATCGCTCGGCATGCTACATGGCGCGCTACATCGCCAAGAACATCGTGGCCTCGGGACTCGCGGACGAAGTCGAAGTGCAGCTCGCGTATGCGATCGGCGTCGCGGATCCGGTGTCGGTGTACGTCGACACGTTCGGTACCGGCAAGATCGAAGTCCCGAAGCTCGTCGACCTCGTGCGCGAGCACTTCCAGATGACGCCGCGCGGCATCATGGAATCGCTCAAACTGCGCCGTCCGATCTTCAAGAAGACCGCCGCCTACGGACACTTCGGCCGCAACGAGCCGGAGTTCACGTGGGAAGCGACGGACAAAGCGGAAGCGCTGCGCGCAGCCGCAGGCATCGAGACGGCAGTCGGAGTCTAGGAGTGCGGCGACGCCAGTCGCCGCTTTCCTATCCTTGATGCGAAAGCGGTGGCTCTAGCGTCTACCGGCTGACAGTTTGGACTGCGGCGATCGCAATCGCCGCTTTTCGGCACCGGTATGCGAAAGCTGCGACTGCGGTCGCAGCAGTCCAAACGAGACGCCGCATAGGTCGTTTACCCTCGTGATCGCGCAAACCTCGTGACCCGAACGCGCAACCCAAAGCGGTGGCTCTGCCACCGCACTCCTAAATCGCGTACACCACGAACGCCGCGTCTTTGTAGACGATGCGTGCATGCGCGGCGAGGTACTGCCGCAGCACCATGTGCGTGTGTGGCGCGACCACGAGCAAATACTCCTTCTCGAGCATGTGCGGCGGCGGTGTGCCCGGCAGATCGATGCGATACCACGGCGTGTGCACGACGATGTGCGTGACGCCTTCGCGCGCGATGCCGTCGCGCATTGCATCGGCGCTGGGAAATTGTGCGAGCCACGCCGCAACGCGCGGTCCGTCGAGATTTCCCGCCGCCATCGCGCGGCGCTCGAGATGGAACGTGCGGTTCTCCGCGAGCAGGAGCAGCTTCGCATCCTCCGCCGTGTGCTCCGCGATCCAGCGATACGCGCCGACGTAATCGCGCGTGCGCTGCAGGTTCGTCGCTTCCGTTTCGGCGCCGACGACGTAGCGCAGAAAATCCTGTGAGGTCACGAAGACGTAAGCTATCAGCAGCAACTGTGCGTACAGCGCGAGCGCGACCGGAACGAACAGCCATTTTCGCGACCACGTGCTCGCCGCGGCGCTTGCGCCGAGGATGGCGAGGGGGACGAGTGCGAGCGCGATCAAGCGTGATGTTGGTGCGAGTGGCACGAGGATCAGCATCTGCCCGAGGCCGAGGAGGAAGGTGTCGGCGACGGGGCGCGTGCGTGCGAGGAGCGCGAGCGGGGAGAGCAGCACCATCACCGGAAGCAGGATGCCGAGCGAGTCGTCGATGATGTCCTTGTGCAGGATGTCGTAGCCGTGAATCAGCTCCGACCATCCGCCGGCCGACGAGCGATATTGCGTGACCGTCGGACTGTTCGCGAGCAGAAACGGCGCGATCGGCGAGCCGGTCCAGAGCAGATTGCGAACGTAGAACAGTCCGCCGATCGCGGTGACGATTACCGCGGCGGCGACGATCGGACGCCAGCTGCGCAGACGCCACACCGCGAGCGGAACGAAGATCGCGAGCCACGGCAACGCCGTGTACTTCGATGCGAGCGCGGCTCCGAGTGCGGCCGCGGAGATCGCGAGATCGGATGCGTTGCGCGAGTCGAGGAAGTCGTGCCATCGCAACAGCGACAGCAGGACGAACCCGAGCATCGCCCACTCCGCCCACGCCCAGCCCGCGATGATCGCGAGCGCCGGCGTCCACGCGACGACGGCGACCGGCAGCAGCGACGCGTTGCCGGAGAGTCGCGACGAGAGGCGATGAATGACG
>DATKFO010000913.1:0-5373 GCA_035544355.1 Thermoanaerobaculia bacterium | reverse complement strand
CTCAGCCCTCGGCGCAAGCACCATCACCATCGAAAATCTGCAGTCCACAGTGACGCCGCTCGACCAGGGCGAGCTGATCGCCGGGATCCCGACGAAGCACTATCGCGTGAACCTCAACTACGACATCACGGTCGTGTTTCGCGGCGTACCCCTCAAGCAGAGCGTGCGCACCGTCGTCGACAAATGGATGACGCTGCAGTTCGGCGACATCGCCGAGTCGATGCTCGCCTCGGGACAATTCCGCACCGGCAACGCGAAGATCGACGAGCTGATCGACATCGAAACGCGCAAGATCAAAGGCCTTCCGCTGCGTCAGACCGCAACGATCACGACGACGAATCTCCGCGGCGCGAGCATGAATCCCGAGCTCAAGCTGCCAACGACGCGCGTGCTCACGCGTGAGATGCGCGTGACCGCGATCCGCGAGGCGAAGCCGGAAGCGAACGCGTTCACCGTGCCGTCGGGGTTCCAGCGCGCGGAAGGCGCCGCGCCTCCGAAGCCGGAGATGCAGGTCATCACGTTCACGCCGCCGACTAAGTAACTGGTTGCTGGTGACTTGTGGCTGAGGAGGCGTCCGTCGAATCGGAATCTCCTCAGTCACCAGCCACAAGTCACCAGCCACATTCTGCTACCATCAGTCCGCCAACAGGTTCACGCAGATTTGATGAAGACATTCCGCGCCATGGGCGAACGTGTGGGAAGGGTGTTGCGGCGGCCGCGAGCGTACTTCGCCGCGGCGGTACCGATCGCGATCCCTCTCCTGCTCGCCGCCGTCAGCATTCAGCCGGAGTTCGGCAAAGCGACCTCGTCGTCGGCTGTCGATCCCGCGCTGCGCTATGACGAGCTGAATGCGCCGAAACGCGCCGAGCTGCCCGAGCACTCGATCATCCTCACGTTCGAAAAGGACGACACGCTCGACGGCGTGCTCGTCTCCGGCGGTCTCACGCGCGGCGAAAGCGCAGCACTCACACGCGAATTCGCGCGCTTCGTCGACGTTCGCCGCCTCCGTCCCGGGCATCTCGTGCGTTTTCACTACGCTGCGAACAACAGCGTCGACTCCGTGCAGATGAAGATGACGGGCTGGGGCGAGCTCGAAGCGCTGCGCAGCACCGATCAATTCGCCGATCAATTCAACGTCGTCGCACATCCCGCCGATCTGCGCGAGATCGAAAGCACAGTCTCTGCGACGATCGACTCGTCGCTCTACGAAGCACTTCGCGTCACGGGAGAAACGCCGCAGCTCATGCAGCAGATCGTCGACGTCTTTCAGTGGGACATCGATTTCTTCGAGCTGAAAAAAGGCGACTCGTTCAGTCTCGTCGTGAAGAAGAAATACGCCGACGCAGATCTGATCGGCTACGGACCGATCTCCGCCGCGCGCTTCGTGCACGGCGGCGTGACGTACGAAGCATTCCGTCACGAGCAAGCGGACGGACGCGCCGGCTACTACGCGCGCGCCGGCACACCGCTGCGCAAACAGTTCCTCCGCGCACCGCTGAAGTTCACGCGCATCACGTCGGGATTCAGCAAGCGCCGCTTCCATCCCGTGCTGCAGTACTTCCGCCCGCACTACGGCGTCGACTACGGCGCGCCGATCGGAACGCCGGTGATGACGACCGCCGACGGCGTCGTCCTCGAAGCGGGCAACAAAGGCGGCGAGGGAAACTACATCCGCGTGCGCCACACGTCCCGCATCGACACGTGCTACCTGCATCTGTCGCGCTTCGCGAAAGGCATCAAGCGCGGCGCGCGCGTGACGCAGGGACAGGTGATCGGCTACGTCGGCATGACGGGACTCGCAACCGGGCCGCATCTCGACTATCGCGTGAACGACAACGGGAAGTGGCTCGATCCTCTGAAACTCCGATCCATCACGCCGGATCCGCTCGGCGGACCGTCGCTGCGCGCGTTCCGCGCGCATGTCGCGCAGGTGCTTCCGCGGCTCGCGCTAGCTGAGCCGCAGCCGCGCGTTGCAGAATCGGTCTCGAAACGCCGGGCACTTTTCTAGCAAAATCGAGCCCCCAACATGAAAAAAATGATCGTCCGGGCGCCTGTGCGCGCCGATTTGGCTGGCGGCACTCTCGACCTTTGGCCGCTGTATCTGTTTCATCCCGGGTCGCGCACGGTGCACGTCGCAGTGTCGTTCTACGCGGAATCCGAAGTCACCGAGATCTCCGACGGCATCGAGATTCAGCTCACCGATCAGCAGCACCATCAAACGTACCAATCGCTGCAGGAGCTCAGCGCCGATCCGAAAGCCGCGCTGATCTTCCGCGTGCTCGAGCACTTCAAAGTCACTGGAGTCAAGATCGTCACGCGCACCGACGCGCCGCGAGGCTCAGGCCTCGGCGGCTCCTCCGCGCTGGCGGTCACGCTCGTTCGCGCGCTGTCCGAGCTCGCAGGTGAACCACTGGAAGGCGAAACGCTGATCGCGCTCGTGCGCGACCTCGAAACGCGCCTCCTCGGACTCCCCGCGGGAATCCAGGATTACTACCCTCCCGTCTTCGGCGGACTGGCGTCGCTGCATCTTCTGCCCGGCGCACCGGTGCGGTATCCACTGTCGAATGCGTTCGGCGATCTCGCTTCGCACTTTCTGCTGCACTACACCGGCATCGGCCGCTTCTCCGGCACGAACAACTGGATGCTCTACAAGCGCCAGGTCGAGAAGAAGAAGAAGGTCCAGAAGGGACTGCAGAGCATCGCCGAGACCTCGGTCGAAATGGAGCGCGCACTCGAGTCCTCGAACTACGAAGCCGCGGGCCGCGCGCTCGCGAAAGAGTGGGCGAATCGCAAAGCGCTGATCGACGGCATCACGACGCCGGAAGTCGACGCAGCCATCGAAGCGGCGACGAATGCCGGCGCGTGGGGCGGAAAAGTGTGCGGCGCAGGCGGCGGCGGATGCGTCGTGTTCCTGCTGCCGCCGGAGAAACGCGAAGACGTCGTTCGCGCGCTGGCTACGGTCGCGGGTCGCGTGCTCGATGCCTTTCCGGTCGCACACGGAATGACGATCGATCGCAGCGACTCTGTGCAAACGACGTTGTCATTCGCACGCGCGCGACTCCAACCCCGTGCGACGAGCGAATCGATCGAGCAGCTCTACGTGTATGGCGGACGCGGCGACTACCATCCGTACGTCCTCGCTGAGGGAGCGGTGACGCACACTGAGGGACGGAGCGGGATTCATCACACCGTGATGCGCTCGTACGTCGCGCCGATCGAGCCCGCGGACGGAAAAGTGTTGTGGCATCGCGCATCGCTGATCGATGCGGAGCACCTCGACATTCGCGCAGTTCCGAATCCCGAGCAGAGGCTCGACATCGCGATCAGTCCCGAAGCGCTCGTGCGCACCGCGTCGCAATCGGAAGACGGCTTCAAACAATTTCTCGAAGAGAACGAGCGCCTGCAGGTCTATCACAACGCGACGTTCGGGTTGTGGTCGGAGCCGAACGAAACCCGCGCGTCCTTCCTCGAACGCTGCCGCGAAGAAGCAACGAAGCAACTCGACGACGAAGCCGAGCGCCTCGAGAGCACCTTCCGCCGCCGCATCGATCAACTGCGCGAACGCTCCGAGCGCGAGCAGCGCGATCGCGACGACGAAGGAGCGCAGACCGATCACACGCAGGACGTGAACGTGAACTGGGGCCAAACGCTCTACAACATCACGAGCGGCCGACCCGCCGCGGTGGCGGAGACATCGGTCTCCGCACGCGAAGTCGACTACCTCGAAAACATCGCCCAGATCCAGCGAGCGTGGGACAAAGAACTGCAGTCGTTGCGCGAAGAGCTCGAAGTGAAAGCGCGCGAGATCGAAGACGTCTCCATCATCCCGACCCCGAAGAACATCGAAGTCACGAAGTACCTCATCCTCTGGGCCGCGGGATTGCCGTGAGGCGGTCTTCGGTTACGACGAACCGCGCGTGATAGCATCCGCGCGAGTCGGGCAGTAGCGCAGCCTGGTAGCGTACCTGAATGGGGTTCAGGTGGTCGGGGGTTCAAATCCCCCCTGCCCGACCAAACACAACCCAACCCATAGCGACTCTCATCGCTCTATACTCATCGTAGGCGACGTGAATGACCGAGTTGATCCAGCGCACGAGGCCTATCCTTTCACTGAGATCGACCGCCTGCTGGCTACTGACAGTGGTGCGGTGATTTCCGGTGAATTTCGCTATCTCCTGTGGCGTCGCGTCTCCGAACAGGGGTCAAGGCGCATCGCATTCGTAATGCTGAACCCAAGCACCGCTGACGCCTTGCAAGACGACCCCACGCTGCGGCGGTGCATCTCCTTCTCCCGAGCATGGGGGTTCTCCATGCTGCTCGTCTGCAATCTGTTCGCATTGCGCGCGAGTCGCCCAGTGGCCCTGTTGCAGGTCGACGACCCCGTCGGTACCGACAACGATGCGTGGCTATCGATCGTCGTCGGCTCCGTCGACACAATCGTCGCAGCGTGGGGTGCGGCAGCCATGGCCGAAAAGCGGTCGGTAGCCGTTCTCTCACTCCTCGGCACGAAGCACGATGTGCAAACACTCGGATACACCGCCAGAGGTGCGCCGCGGCAT
This sequence comes from Thermoanaerobaculia bacterium, assembly GCA_035544355.1. GTDB lineage: Bacteria > Acidobacteriota > Thermoanaerobaculia > Gp7-AA8 > Gp7-AA8 > DATKFO01. The sequence goes on along the minus strand of DATKFO010000913.1, from coordinate 814 downwards.
CCGCTGTACGTCCCTAGCTCTGCGGAGCTGGTACCGTACCGATGGCGCGGATCGCGGCCGCAGAAGTGTTGAGCATCTGCAATGCGCGCTCGGCGTAATCTTGGCGGTCCGGATTCGACATTCGCACGGCCGTTCGGATAGTTTCGAGTGCAGTGCGAAGAGCGACGATAAAGTCCACGAGCGTCGTCACACCGGAGTTTCCCACGCCGGTAGCTATCTCGAAGAGCCGTTCCAAGCCCGAGTCGTCGAGGTTCTTTTCGTCAGTGAATTTCTGCTTTTCGAGCAGGAGTGACGCGATGCGATCACACGATGCGCTGTCACCTTGCGCACCGCGCAGCACGAGCGGAAGCAACTCGCTCGTCGTCAATCGGTCAATCTCTGGAGTGATGGCGACCTCGGTGCGCGTCTTCCATTGTGCGAGCGCCGCGAAGAACGTGATCCGCCGTGGCTGGCGTTTCTCTTTGTCCCGTTTCGCGGCAAGCTGAAGGAGTTGTGCGACCTCGTACATGTTGACCGGCCACCAGAACGACAGCTCAAGTTTTCGGAACGTGGCAACCGCGTCAAGAAACGCGCCTTCCGGGATGAACTGAAGGCCGACGAGACAGGGAAGCGGCTCGCGTGGTTGCTGTGCTGAGTCGATGGATGCGCGATACAGGCCAACATAGGCGTGCGAGGCGCCAGCGATGAGACCATCGATGGCGCGGTCAAATGGCCTAACGAGTGCGTCCGATCCAGCCTGCACTCTCTCGAACATTCGCCTACCGTGCTCAAACCGGAATGCATCGCGCGGCGGTGGGGAGTCGTCGATGTTGGA
>DATKFO010000912.1:0-3585 GCA_035544355.1 Thermoanaerobaculia bacterium | reverse complement strand
CGTCCTCGCATCGAGCGCAAAGCTGAGTCCCGCGCTGCTGAACGACCCCGATGAGACGGCCGAAGTGGCGTCGCCCGCACAGGAGTCTCAGAACGCCCTGTGTCTCCCGTACATGAACACGCCGCAATACGCCACTTGCCTCTCGAACTTCGGTCTCGTCAACGGCGTCACCGCCTCCCAGGTATTTCCGTCCAACATCCAGAATCCGCGGATACCGGTCGGACCGCGCGTGTTCGATCGTTCGAAGAACATCGTGTTCTTCGAAGTGCGCGTCAACTACGACTACTTCCAGTATGTCCTCTCGAATGGATCGAATGCTGCTCCCAATCCGCCAACCTCCACACAGCCGCCCTACGAGCTGCTCTGGCGCACGAGTGCGCCGAGCGGAGCGGGCGGACCGAACCTTGGTAAAACGGGCTACAACGCGAAGTCCACCGCGCAGACGTACGGAACCGCTTCGCTGACACCGCCGCCCGTCGGCTCGATCCAGGTCAAGGCGGCGTGGCAACTCCTACCGGGCGATCCCGGTACAAACGCTCCGTACCACACGACTCAGGCCGTCCATTTCAACACGAGCGCGCAAAGTCCCGGCGGTATCTGCTATCAGGTCGACTACTTCGCGCTCATTGCGCTGCACATCATTCAGCGCGTCCACACGGGGGATACCAACTCGACGAGTGGTGCCGAGCCATACGGCGGCACGTTCATCTTCGCAACGTGGGAGCTCAATTCGATTCGCGATACCGGCGGCTACACGTACGTCAACTTCGCCGCGCAAGGCGGAGCCGATCAGACGAATCCAACACCGTATCCACCGGTCGCAAACGCGCTCCCCGTGACAACGCTCGGTCCCGATCCTTCACCGCTTCCGTCGACGATCGGTGTCACGAACGCGGTCTACGGAATTCTTCCGGCCAATTCCGTTTGGAGAAACTACCGCCTGATCGGAACGCAGTTCATTCCGACGACCCACACGCAATCGCTCGCGTACAACCAGCCTTACTACCTTGCAAACCTCGTCGTCGAGACGAATCGCGGACTGCAGAATTTCCAGGGCCTGCCGCGCAACATCACCGTGAATTCGAAGTACACCTCAAACCAGACATTCCCGGCGGCGAATGCGACCGCATACGATCCGAGCAAGCCGAACGTCGCGTTCCAGAACCAAAGTACAGCACCCGTGGACATGGGAGGCTGCATGGGCTGCCACGGTGTCGCCCAACTCCTCGGCACGTCATTCAGTTTCGTCCTGTTCGACGGTCTGCGCGGCGCCGGCATCGACACACCGACACAGGTCGCGATCCCGCCGAATCCGCCGCCGGGGCCGTGACTGCGAACGGGAAATGACCAGCGTCTCCATCAAGTACCTCCGAATGTACAATCAGACGTACATTCGGAGGTACGATGGGACGGCGCGTCAAATTGAATAGCGACATCAAGCCGGTATCGGAGTTCCGCGCGAACGCCGCGGAGCTCATCGAACAAATCAGAAGCAGCGGACGTCCGCTCGTTCTCACGCAGCGTGGCCATTCCGCGGCAGTCGTGCTCGATGTCGCCGAATACGAGCGCATGGTCGATGAGATCGAGCTCCTCAGCGATGTGCGTACGGCTGTGCAACAGCTCGAAGCAGGCCAGGGTGTCTCGAATCGGGACGCGAAAGCCGAGCTCCGAAAACGATTCACGCGGTGAGAATCGTTTGGTCGCCGCTCGCGATCAAGCGCGCGTACGAAGCAGCGGCATACATCGCGGGAGACAAGCCGGACGCTGCGCTCCGATGGCTCGATGGTCTGTTCAGCGTCACCGATCGGCTCGAGGCCTTTCCCGAATCGGGCCGCGTCGTACCGGAAATCGGGTTGCCGGAATATCGCGAAGTCGTCTACCGGCATTCGTATCGCGTGATCTATCGCGTCGAGAAAAATCGCGTCGCGATTCTGACCGTGCGCAATTTCGCACAGTTGCTGGATCGATCCGAAGTCGACGGGTGACGGACGAAAATCGGCGGACTATAAGTCCGCCGTCCAAAAGCGGCGACTGCGTCGAACGTAGGACAGGCTTCAGCCTGTCCTACGCAGCGACACATGTCAGGGGACAGGCTGAAGCCTGTCCTACGTCTTCGCCGCTTTGGAATGCGGCAAGCGCCTTGGCGCCGCACCAAATCACTCCTCCCCGCCCGCCAGCTTCTGCTGGCGCAGCGCTGCCGCGCCGAGCAGGCCGCCCATGCCCATCGACTCCACTGCGGTGCTCGGGACGAGCATGAGGGCGCCTTTCTCCTTCAGCCCTTCGTAGAGCATGTTCATCGCGCGGAGGTGCAGCGCGGTCGGGTTTTCGAAGTAGGACTGCGAGGCTTTCGCGAAGGATTCTGCGATCTCGACTTCGGCCTGTCCGAGGATGATGCGGGCTTGTTTTTCGCGCGCGGCTTGCGCTTCGCGCGACATCGCATCCTGCAACGCCTCGGGGATCACGACGTCGCGCATCTCGACCGATTGCACGGTCACGCCCCACGGATTCGAGCGCTCGTCGATCAGCTTCTGCAGCTCCGATTCGATCTTCTCGCGGCCGCGCAGCAGATCCGTCAGATCCGTGCGGCCGATGATGTCGCGGAGCGCGGTCTGCGCGGCCCAGCTCACGGCGTCCTGATACGTCTGCACTTCGAGCGCGGCTTTCTCGGGGTCGTACACCATCCAGAAGAGCACCGCGTCGACGTTGACCGGCACGGTGTCCGACGTCAGCGTTTGTTCGGCAGCGAAGCTCGTGGTGATCACGCGCTGGTCGATCCATGACGACACGCGATCGATGAGCGGCACGACCCAGAAGAGTCCCGGTCCGCGTTGTCCGACGTACTTGCCGAGACGGAGAACGATCGCCTTCTCCCACTGCTGCGCGATCCGCGGCGACATCGCCGCGATCGGAGCCACGATGAGCGCGACCACGAACCACGCGGGCTGATTCGTCGTGATGAACGCGATGAAGCCGGCTGCGCTGATGGCGAGGAACACCACCACCGTGATCACGTTGAACGGAACACGCAGCGGTTTGATGTTGACGTTGGCAGCGGCCGAACTGGGTACGAGCATGACTCAATCTCCTTCTTTCTCGAGGCGTACGAGGAACTCGACGGCCTCACGCCGTGACGCTCCGTGGAGCGCGGCGTCACTCAAATATCGTTGGGCAATCGCGCGAAGCTGCTTCTCGCGTGTGCGCTCCGGCATCAGCCGCGGCGCACCGACGACGAACGTGCCCACTCCGCGCTTGGTCTCCACGATCCGCTCGCGCTCGAGCGCGAGGTAGACCTTGGCGACCGTGTTCGCGTTCACGCGCAAATCGACCGCAAGTTGCCGAACCGTCGGCAATCGATCGCCCTCGGCGAGCTTCCCGGTCGCGATGGCGACGCGGATCGCGCGGTCGAGTTGTGCGTAGAGCGGCGTCGGGTCGCGCGCATCGATGGTGATGGGTGGGGGCGGCATCGTTGAACTATTGTACTACTATATTAGTACAAGTCAAGATGCGCCGTGTCATCCTGAGCGGGTGGTGGGTGGGTGCGAAGGATCCCCTGCCGACGGAGCGAGTCTCGCGCATTGGCAGGGG
>DATKFO010000911.1:0-6542 GCA_035544355.1 Thermoanaerobaculia bacterium | reverse complement strand
GCGGCAGAAGATGAACACGGAGATGATGCAGCTGTATCAGAAGGAAGGCATCAACCCGATGGCGGGCTGTCTTCCGATCGTGTTCCAGCTGCCGATTCTCTGGGGCTTCTACAGCCTGCTCTCCCGCGCGATCGAGTTGCGCGGTGCGCCGTTCATCCTCTGGATTCACGATCTCTCGCAGAAGGACCCGACGTACGTGCTGCCGATCCTCATGACGGCGACGATGTTCATTCAGACGTACGTCACGCCGGCGACCGGCGATCCCGCGCAGCGGCGCATGTTCCTGCTGATGCCGCTGATCTTCGGCTTCTTCTTCAAAGATTTTCCGAGCGGCCTGGTTCTCTACTGGCTCGTGCAGAATGTGTTGACCATCATTCAGATGATGATCATGAACAAGTGGTGGAAGAATCATCCGGACAACAAGGACTGAGCGGACGACATGAGTCAGCGATTCGAAGGACGGAATCTCGACGAGGCGCTCACGAATGCGTCGCAGACGCTGGGCGTCGAGCGGTGGCAGCTCACGCATCACATTCTTCTCGAGAAGCGCGGCTTCCTCGGCGGGATGAAGCGCGTCGTGATCGACGTCGACGTCAACGCCGATGCCGCGCCGCCGGCAACGCCTCCTCCTCCCGCTGTTTCGACGGAGTCGCGGCCCGCGCCGCCCGCATCGCGCGGTCCGCGCACCGATCGCAAACGTGGTGGCGGCCGCGGGCAGGGTGGGCGTGGGGGCGACGCGCATTCACGCGGCGGGCGTCGCCGCAGATTCGTCGACGAAGACGAAGAAGAATTTCAGTCGGGCGATTTCGAAACGTTCTTCGACGGCGAGGTTCCGGAGCAAACACCGGAGTCGGAGATCGCCGGCAGCGTTCGCGCATGGTGCGAGCAAGTACTTTCTCGCGCAAAGCTCTCTTTGGTTGTACGCACCGAAGAGAACGAGACGCAGATCATCGTCAGGCTGTATGGCGGCGATGCGGCGAAGCTCATCGACAAACACGGCGAGCTGCTCGACGCCATTCAGGTGCTCGCGAACAAAGCGCTCGTCGGCCGCGCGATCGAGAAAGAGATCGAGCTCGATTGCGAGAAGTTCAAGGATCGCCGCGTCGAGGAGCTGAGTCAGCAGGCGCGTGAAGTCGCGGATCGTGTGCGTCGCGGTGGCCGCGAGGAGCTGCTTCCGGCGATGACGCCGATCGAACGGCGCATCGTGCATCTCGCGCTGCGCGACGATGCAGAAGTCACGACCGAATCGCGCGGCGACGGTTTCTACAAACGCGTCGCGATCGTGCCGCGCCCCGCGACTCCCGAGCCGTGAGCACGATCGCGTTCGACACGATCGTCGCTCCCGCGACGCCGGTCGGACGGAGCGCGCTCGCGATCATTCGCATCGACGGCCCGCAGAGCGGCGCGATTCTGGCCGCGCTCAGCAAGGCCCCTCTTGCCGAGCCCCGCGTTGCCGCCTTTCGCCAGCTCTGGCATGGCGACGATCCGCTCGATGAAGGAGTCGCCGTTCGCTACGTCGCGCCACACTCGTTCACCGGCAACGAGCTCGTCGAGCTGACGCTGCACGGAAACCCGCTGCTCATCGAGCGCGCGATCGAAGCGTGCGTCGCGCTCGGCGCGCGCATCGCTGAGCCGGGCGAGTTCTCCGAGCGCGCGGTGCTCAACGGCAAGATCGATCTCGTGCAGGCGGAGTCGATCGCGGATCTGATCAACGCGCGCACCGCGCTGCAGGCGAAGTTGTCGCTCGCGAATCTCGACGGCCTGCTGAGCCGCACCGCGTCGTCGATTCGCGACTCATTGCTGCACGTCATCTCGCGTCTCGAAGCTGCACTCGACTTCTCGGAAGAAGGCTACGAGTTCATCACGCGCCCGGAGGCCGGTGCGCGGATCGAAGAAGCGATGCGGCAGATCGAGACGCTCGCCGACACGTTCCGCCGCGGACACGCAACCGTCGCCGGCCTGAACGCCGTCATCCTCGGCAAACCGAACGCAGGAAAGTCGACGCTGCTCAATCGCCTCGTCGGCAGCGAGCGCGCGATCGTCACGCCGATTCCCGGAACGACACGCGACATCGTGCGCGAGACGATCGAGATCGGCGGACTGCCGGTCACGCTCGCCGACACCGCGGGCTTACGCGACAGCGGAGACGTCGTCGAGGAGATCGGCATCGAGCGAGCGCGAAGCGCAGCGCGGCGTGCGGACCTCGTGCTCTACCTCGTCGACGCAAGCACGGGCCTCGACGCGATCGATCAACACGAGCTCGCGACGCTGCCCGACACACTCGTGATCTACACCAAGGTCGATCTCGCGCCGGCACCGGCAGGCGAGCTCGGGATCAGCGTCACGAACGAGCAGGGCATCGACGATCTGCTTCGTCGTCTCGACATGCTCGTACGCGAGCGTTTCGCAGCGCCCGAAGGATCCGCATCGATCGTGAACGAGCGCCAGCGAATAGCGGTCACAGAATGCGGCGCTGCGTTGGTCGCGGCGCGCGAAGCGCTCGACGCAGGACTCGAAGAGCAGATGATCCTCGTCGACCTCTATCGCGCCGCAAACGCGCTCGGCCTCCTGATCGGCGCGATCACGCGCGACGACGTCTTGAGCGAGATCTTCGGAAAGTTTTGTATCGGCAAGTGACGTTCCACGTGGAACATTCGAGTTGCAGAGTTACGGAGTTGCAGAGTAGATCGGAAGCTCGGTCCTGCCGTTCCTGCCGTTCCCCTCTGCAACTCCGCAACTCTGCAACTATGCAACTCGATTTCGATGTAATCGTCATCGGCGGCGGCCACGCCGGCGCTGAAGCCGCGCGAGTTTGTGCTCGCGGCGGGGCGAAGACCGCCATGATCACGATGGTCCGCGATGCGATCGGACGGATGTCGTGCAACCCTGCGATCGGCGGCCTTGCGAAGGGAAATCTCGTCAAGGAGGTCGACGCACTCGGCGGCTTGATGGGGGAGGCGACCGATCGTGCCGGCATCCAGTTCAAGGTCCTCAATCGTTCGAAGGGTCCCGCGGTTCAGGGTCCGCGCGCGCAATGCGATCGCGATCTCTACGCGAACGCCGTGCAGGACATTCTTCAGGCAGAAGAAAACTTGACAGTCATCGAGGGATCGGTCGCGAAGTTCTCGCAGACGTCGGTCGTCCTCACCGACGGAACCCAACTCGCAGCGCGCGCGATCGTCATCACCACCGGCACGTTCCTTCGCGCGCTGATGCATTCGGGCGAAGTGAAGACCGTCGGCGGCCGTTTCGGCGAGCCGTCGGCCGAGACGCTTTCGGATTCGCTGCGCGCCGCCGGCCTCACGCTCGGACGTCTGAAGACCGGCACGCCGCCGCGCGTGCTGAAGTCGACCGTGGATTTCTCGAAGGTCGAAGAAGCGCCGGGCGATGCGCGTCCGCGCCCGTTCTCGATTCTCACCGACCGCATCGAGCAGCCGCAGATCCTTTGCTGGCTCACGTACACGAGCGCGTTCGCGCACGAGCTCATTCGCGCGAATCTGCATCGCGCGCCGATGTACTCCGGCCAGATCCAGGCGACCGGTCCGCGCTATTGCCCGTCGATCGAAGACAAGGTCGTTCGCTTCGCGGAGAAGGAACGGCATCAGGTGTTCATCGAGCCGGAAGGCCTCGTGCACCCGTGGCTCTACCTCAACGGGATCTCGACGTCGCTGCCGCCCGACGTGCAGGACGGAGTCGTGCGCTCGCTCGCCGGTTTCGAGAACGCGACGATCGCGCGCTACGGCTACGCGGTCGAGTACGACTTCGTGAATCCGGAGCAGCTCGACCCAACGCTGCAGGTTCGCGGCGTCGACGGCCTCTTCCTCGCGGGACAGATCAACGGAACCTCGGGATATGAAGAAGCGGCCGCGCAGGGACTCATCGCGGGCATGAACGCGCTGCAGTTCGTGCGCGGCGAAGCGCCGGTGATTCTGCGTCGCGATCAGGCGTACGCGGGCGTGATGGTGGATGACCTCGTCACGCTCGGTACTATCGAGCCGTATCGAATGTTCACCTCCCGCGCCGAGCATCGACTGCTCCTCGGATGCGACTCCGTCTACGAGCGCCTCGCACCCGTCGCCGAGCGCCTCGGCGTTCTCGACGACGAGCGAAAGCTCCGCATCGAAGCACGCATCGCGCGCATGGAGCGGGCGGAAGCGGCGGGGGAGACCGATCTTCGTCCCGATCGCGAAACGAACGCGTGGTTGCGCGAAGCCGATCTCGAGCTGAGCGCACAAACGACGATCGCGAAGCTGATGCAGCGACCGAATCTCGATGTCGATCGTTTGATCGACGCGGCCAAAGAAGCGCTGCCCGAGTTCGCAGCTTCGTTCCGCGCGCTCTCCGAAGAAGAACGCGAAGGCGTCGTCAGCCGGCTTCGTTACTCGGGCTACATCGAGCGGCAGCAGCGTGAAGCCGAGAAGATGGCGCACGACGAAGATCTGCGCATTCCGGCAAGCCTCTCGTATGAAATGCCCGGCCTTTCGCGCGAAGTCGTGGAGAAGCTGAGCTTCGTGCGACCCGTGTCGCTCGGGCAGGCGAGCCGCATTCCGGGCGTCACGCCGGCGGCGATCTCGATCGTGCGCATGCATCTGCGCCGCGGCCGGACGAGCGCCGCGTGAACGAGCCGCTCGCGACCTACAAAGCCGAGCTCCTTCGCTGGACGGCGAAGGTGAACCTCATCGGTCCGGAGGCGCGGGCGCATCTCAACGAGCACATCGAAGAAGCGCTCTTCGCGGCGAAGATTCTGCAGCCGCATGGCGACGTCCTCGATTTCGGCAGCGGCGGGGGATTGCCCGCGATTCCGATGGCAATCGCGTCACCCGAAGCGCGCTTTCATCTGGTCGAAGCGGATCAGAAAAAATGGGCGTTTCTGAAGCACGTCGTGCGTGAATGCGGATTGAACGCTCAGGTTTACGGTGATAGATTGGCGCGCCTTTTGGCGCGGTTCCCACCCGATCTTCGCTTTTCCCTCGTCGTTTCACGCGCGGTCGGGAAGCCGGAAGAGTGGGTTCCATCGCTGAAAGGGCACCTCGAAAACGGCGCGCGCGTCGCGCTGTTTCAGGGCTCGCCGGACGTACCCGACATCGAAGGATTCGCACGCGGAGAGGTGATCCGCCTGCCGCGCGGCGAATCAAATCAGCTCGTCACGCTGACGTTCCACGTGGAACAGCAATGACCCGAATCATCTCACTCGCAAATCAGAAAGGCGGCGTCGGCAAAACGACGACCGCGATCAACCTTTCGGCCTCGCTCGCCGCATGCGAGCGCAGCGTTCTCCTCGTCGATCTCGACCCGCAGGCGAACGCGACCTCCGGCGTCGGATTTGGCAAGCACGACGAAAAATCGATCTACGCCGTGCTCACGGACGGGCTGAAAATCAGCGAGATCATCAAGCAGACGGAGCTGCCCGGGTTCCATATCGCGCCGTCATCGGTTGACCTCGTCGGCGCCGAGCTCGAGCTCTCCGACGCGATCGGCCGCGAGTTCTATCTCCGCAAAGCTCTGCAGGAGATCAACGGCGAATACGACTACATCCTCATCGATTCGCCGCCATCGCTCGGCCTGCTGACGATCAACGGCCTCACCGCCGCGACGTCCGTGCTCGTGCCGATGCAATGCGAGTACTTCGCGATCGAAGGCGTCGCCCAACTCCTCGGCACGATCGACCGCGTGCGCGACATGCTCAACCCGACGCTCGAGATCGAAGGCATCGCGCTCACGATGTACGACGACCGCATGAACCTCTCGAAACAGGTTGCCGAGGAAGTGCGGACGCATTTCGGGGAGAAACTCTACAAGACGATCATTCCGCGAAATGTCCGGCTCGGAGAGGCGCCGTCGTTCGGCAAACCGATTATCCTCTACGACATTCGCTCGCGGGGAAACGAGGCGTACGTCAGCCTCGCGAAGGAGTTCATCCAGCGCGCGGAGCACATCAAGCCATGAGTCAGAAGAAAGTCCTTGGCCGCGGACTCGGCGCGTTGATCCCGACCAGGCCGGCCGCGGACACGCCGCCGCCCGCGCCCGTGGGCACTGGACTGATGCAGGTTCGCATCGATCAGATCTCGCCGAACCCGTATCAGCCGCGCAAGACCTTCAACGACGCATCGATCGAAGATCTCGCGCGCAGCGTGCGCGAGCACGGCATCGTGCAGCCGCTCGTCGTCACGCGCACCGGCGACAACAAGTATCGGCTGATCGCAGGTGAGCGTCGCTTTCGTGCAGCGCAGAAGGCGGGACTGCAAACCGTCCCCGTCGTCGTGCGCGAAGCGACGAAAGACTCCGACACGCTGCAGATCGCGCTCATCGAGAACATCCAGCGCGAAGACCTGAACCCGATCGAAGAAGCGCACGCGTATCACCAGCTCCACGAAGAGTTCGGCCTCACGCAGGAAGAGATCTCGAAGCGCGTCGGCAAGGAACGCTCGACGGTCGCGAACTTTCTCCGCCTCATCAAATTGCCGGACGCGGTGAAGAAGCTCCTCGCGTCGGGGCAGCTCTCGATGGGACACGCGCGCGCGATCCTCGCGGTCGAATCGGCG
>DATKFO010000910.1:0-6143 GCA_035544355.1 Thermoanaerobaculia bacterium | reverse complement strand
GCACTCCTGGAATATTTCTCTTCGATTTTCGCCAATCGCGCGTCGAGGTCTGCGCGTGAATACCACTTCGTTCCGACCAGCACGCCTGCGATCTTCGCGACGTTCGTGATGTCGGTGAGTGGGTTCGCGTCGAGGAGAACGAGGTCGGCACGTTTGCCTGGCTCGATGGTGCCGAACGAATCCTGTTTCCTGAAGTACTCGCCGACGTTCACGGTTCCCGATCTCAGGATCTCGTAGTTCGACATGCCGGCGTCGCGCATGCGCAGGAGCTCGCGGTGCAGCGAGAATCCGGGGACGCTGAATTGCTGCGGCGCGTCGGTTCCCATGAGGATGCGCACACCGCCTTCGTGCAGCGCGCGCAGGATGCGCACGCGATTCGCGATCACGTTTTTCGCGACGTCGCGCGGGATCGACGTCAACCGCCCTTCATAGAGCTTCGACCAGTTGTCGACCGTTTTCTGCGAGACGTATTTCAGCTCGGGATAGGCCTTCAGCGTGTCGAGCGGAATCGTGTCGAAGATCACTTCCCAGAGCGCCGACGTCGGCACGATCCACGCGCCGGCGTCTTTCGTTTTCTTCACGACGTCCGCAAGCTGCTTCTCGTCGACCGGACCGGCGTCGCCTTTGAGATATTCGACGTAGCCGTCGATGTGATCGAACGTCTCCTGCCCCGACTCGATCGCGTGCAGCAGGCCGACGTCCGCGGGCACGTGGCCGCCGAAACGCATCCCCTGCTCGTGCGCGGTCTTCGCCATCGCGTCGTACTCCGCTCGCGTCAAACCGGGATGCACTTTCAAGAGGTCCCACCCCTCCTGCTTCTGCTGCATCACCTTCTCGATCGCCTCGTCGGTCGAGTTGATCGACTGATCGTTGAACGACGGGCCGGCGAGGTAGAGATGCGGCGACACGATCTCGCCCTTCTTCGCCTGCTCGCGCAGCTCGAGCTGTCCCGGCTGTCCGAGCATGCCGCGCACGGTGGTGATGCCGTTCGCGACGTACTCGAGCAGCACCTCGTCGATCATCTCCGACTTCGGCGGCGGAATGTGCCCGTGCATCTCGGCGAGTCCGGGGATGAGGAACTTGCCCGTGCCGTCGATCACCGTCGCGTCTTTCGGCGCGCTCTTTCCGATCGAGACGATCTTGCCGTCGCGCACGACGACGGTCTGTTTCTCGACGACTTTGTTGGCGGTCATCGGGATCACGCTGACGTTCCTGAACGCGATGGTGTCGGCAAGCGCGGGAGCAGCGAGGAGCAACAGCAAGGCAAATCTGCGCATGACCGAAAAGTATAAGAGGCTGGCTGTGCCACACTTCGATGTCGTGACGGCCATCGCGCTGGCGCTCCTGGTCTACGCAGCTCTGGCCCTCGCCTGCCTCGGCTGGGGCTTCGCTGCCGCGCGCGTCCTTCGCATCCCCACCGACGTCATGACACTCGCGTGGCTCGGATTTGCGGTCGTCCTTCTGATCTTTCAGGTCCTGCATCTCGCCGTGGCGCTGACTGCATTCGCGGCCGCGCCCGTGTTCCTCATCGGGATCGCCTTCGCGATCCCACGCGTCTCCGAGCTTCGCATCGGACCCGTGCTCGCTGCTCTGCCTGCGGCGGCGTGGATTGCGGCGCGCTCGATGCTCGTGCCCGAGGTCTATGACACCGGGCTCTATCACCTTGCGACGATCCGGTGGATCAACTCCTTCCCGATCGTCCCGGGCCTTGGCAATCTGCACGGCAGACTCGCGTTCAATCAGGCGTTCTTCCCCTTCGCCGCGTCGATCGAGGCCATCGCCGCGAACGGCGCGCGCCTGGCGAACGGATTCCTGCTTCTGCTCGCCGCCGCAACGTTCATCGCGCGCCTGCGGGTCGACCTCCTGCCGTCACTCTTCGCGCTTCCGATCCTCCTCCATCTCGCGCTGCTCTCGCCGGGGCTGGCGTCGCCGACGCCGGATTTCGCGTCGTTCCTGCTGCAGCTGGTGATGTTCACGATGCTGCTGCGCGGCGACAAAACGGTGCTCGCGGTTCTCGCCGCGACCGCGATCACAATCAAGTTGAGCAATCTCGCGTTCGCGACCGTCGTGCTGGCGATCGTGGTGCGCTCGAAGCGCGTAGCCGCGATCGTCGCCGTCGTGCTCGCGGTCTGGATGGCGCGAGGACTCGTGTTGTCAGGCGCGCCGCTGTATCCGTCGACGCTCGGCTACGTCGCATTCGACTGGTCCGTTCCACGTGGCGAGGTCGAGGCGATGGCGACGCAGATCCGCGGCTTCGCGCGGAGACCCGACGCCGGATGGAGCACCGCGATCGGCAATTGGAATTGGCTGCCGGAATGGAGCCGGCGACTGGAGAAGACGCCGGTGATCGCACCGATCGTGCTCGGCGCTTTTCTGCTGATCGCCGCTGCGTGGAAAGGATTCCCGCGGAAGGAGTCCGTCATTCTGCTGCCGGTGCTCGCGGGACTGGTGTACTGGTTCTTCGCCGCGCCCGATCCGCGCTTCGCGCACGCGTTGTTCTTCTGCTTCGCGATCGGCGCCGCGCTTCTCTTTTTCACGAGCGTGCAAACGCATCGGCGTTACGCGTGGATCGTGTGCGTCGTCTTCGCGATCGCGAATGCGGGGCTCGCGTTGCAGGTGATCCGGCACTGGCGCGAGATCACGCGTGTCTCGATCGGCTGGCAGCCGATTCCGCGCGTCGCGCTCATCCAGCGGACGACTGCGAGCGGATTGATCGTCTTCGTTCCGGCAGAAGGCGAGAAGTGCTGGAACGCTCCGCTGCCGTGTACGCCGTATTTTCGCGAGGATTTGCGCGCCCGCGAGCCCGGCGACCTTTCGTCGGGATTTGGACTGCGGTCCAAAAAAATCACAACACCGCTTCGATGTATGCGCGCGGAATCGTCAGGCACAGCTCGCGATCGAGTCGCTGTTCGAGCTCCGCAAATACGCGGCGCTGTTCCGCCGCGGGCACGACGCTCTTCCACGCGTCGAGGAATCCGAGCTTGATGAAGTAGTGGTTGAGCAGCGCGGTGCCGTTCGCGAAGCGCATCGCGACGCTGTCTTCGATGACCTTCACGATCTCGAATTCGTGTAGCAGCTCGCGCACTTTCGCGATGGTCGCGCGATGCTCGATGTGCTCGTGCAGTGCATCGCGATCGACGCCGTCGATCGTCGCGAACACATCGTAAAACTCGCGCATGTGACCGACGAGGTTCGTCGTCAGCGCAAGCGTTGCGCCGCGTTTCATCACGCGACGGCACTCCGCGATGCACGCATTCGGATCGTCGAAGTTGTTGAGGCCGAGGTTTGAGACGACGAGGTCGAACGTGGCGTCGTCGAACGGCATCGATGCGGCGCTGCCGGAGTGAAAAACGACATTCTCGATCTGCCGCAGCGACGCTTTCTGCCGCGCGCGTGCGAGCCCGAGCTCCCACGGATCGAGGCCGTGCACGACCGAGCCGGGGCCGAGGCGCTGCGCGAGCTCGAGGAGCGGGAAACCGGTGCCGCATCCGACGTCGAGCGCGATCGTGTTCGCGCGCAGCGGAACGTGCTCGAGCAGCAGGAGCCCGAACGTCGCCGACCAGAGCGGCAATTCGTCGTAGACGTCGACGACGTCGGGCTTCGTGAAATCGGCGACGAAGTCGAGGTAGTCCGTCATTGCTTCTGCACGATGAATTTGATGATCAGCGATGCGTCATACGGCGAGTGCGGCACCGGCCACGTGGTCGCGCGAACCGTGCCTCGCGCACGCAATGCCGCCATGATCTCGTCGCACATGTTCGGGTGCTCCCAACATACGATCTTCCGGATGTCGAGACCGTACCGCTTCTTCAGAATGCGGCGGGACGTCAGCCATCGCCCGATTCCCCACGCGACCCCGCCCTCGGTCGGAATCGCGCCGGCGAGAATTCCGCCGGGCCGGAGCACACGGAACATTTCGTCGAGCCAACCCTCGAGCGGAAAGAGGTGCTCGATCGAATAGAAGCTCAGGAAAACATCCTGACTCGCGTCCGGCAATGCGATCACCGGCTCGTACGCACCGACCGTCAAACACTGCACCGGGATCGCGAGCTCCCGGCACTTCGCCTCGAGATTCGGAAAGAAATCGCTGAACGCATCGAGCGCCACGTACGATGCAGGCCGGCCGCGCAGGCGGCGGAGATGAAATCCGCCGCCCGGTCCCAGCTCGGCCACGCGCTGATCCGAGACATCGATTCCCTCGAGCACCTGATAGCCGGACTCGTTGATCCTCGTCTGGATCGCCGTGGTGCGCTGCGTGTCGCGATACGCCTCGAGATAGACCTCATGCCAGGCCTTCCAATCCGCATCGTCGTCCCACGCCCTTCGGCCGAAACGCTCGCGATCTCCGAACAACTCGATCCGGAGTGGATTTGGCAGAAATCGTCGAAGCATGTGCGCGCGCCGGCGCGATTGTAGCCGTGCGCGGCGCGCTACATCGTCTGCGGCGGCGGCGGAAACGTGAATCCGTAGCGCGTCGCGATGCCGACGATCTTCTCGAGGTCGTCCGGAATCTTCGCGCCCTCGGCGTCGAGCTCCGCGAAGAACTCGCTCACGCGGCTCGCGTTCGTGACGATCACGAACTTCGCGCCTTTTGCGATCACCTACGGACCTCACGCCGCTTCGGATGCCACCGGCACGATCTCCGGCGGCGCGATTTTCATCAGCGCGAAATGCACTGCGAAGGCGACGCCGAATCCAACGAACCACGCGTAGTCGAACAGCCACTTCATCGAAGGCACGAACCATCCGATCCACGCGAAGAAACAACCGGCGACCGTCGCCACCACTGCGCGCCAGTTCCATCCGGCCTTGTACGTGTACGCGCCGTGCTCGCTGTAGAGATCCGCGAGCCGCAGCTGTTTGTTGCGCACGAACCAGTAGTCGGCGATGAGCACGCCGGCGATCGATCCGAGACCGCCGGAGTATCCGAGCAGCCACTCGAAGATGTAGCCCGTGGGATCGGCGAGCAGGCGCCACGGCATCATGAGGATGCCGATGATGCCGGTGATGAGGCCGCCGGTGCGGAACGAGATGAGCTTCGGGAACGCATTCGCGAAGTCGTTCGCCGGCGAGACGACATTCGCTGCGATGTTGACGGAGAGCGTGGCCACGACGACGGTGAACATCGAGATCGCGACCACGATCGGCTGCGTGAAGTGTCCGACGAGCTTGACCGGATCCCACAGCTCGCTCATCGGCGAATTCGGATAGATCACGGCGGCGGCCGAGGTGATGATCACGCCCATCGCCGCGAACACCGTCATCGTCGTCGGCAGCGCGACCGTTTGGCCGATCACCTGCTCGCGCTGGCTGCGGCCGAAGCGCGTGAAGTCCGGCATGTTCAGCGACAGCGTCGCCCAGAACCCGATCATCGCCGTGAGCGATGGAATGAACACCGGCCTGAATTTCGCCCACGTGTTCAGGGCACCCGGATGCGACACGAGATATCCGAGTCCGCCGGCGCGCCAGATCGCCCACGCGAGCAGGAACGCGGTCATGACGAGCACGAACGGCGCGGCCCAGTTCTCGACCATGCGCAGCAGGTCCATGCCGCGATAGATGATGTAGATGTTGATGCCCCAGAAGATGAGGAAGCAGAGCCACTCCGTGGGCGTGTGTCCGCCGATCGGGCTGCCGAGGAGCGTGTGCCACTTCGGCGACATCGCGTTGAACAGGACATGCAGCGCCTGCCCGCCGATCCACGCCTGAATGCCGAACCAGCCGCACGCGACGAGCGCGCGCATGATCGCCGGCAGGTTCGAGCCGATCGTTCCGTAGCTCGCGCGTGCGAAGACCGGAAACGGGATGCCGTACTTCGTGCCGGGATGCGAGTTGAGGAGGATCGGCACCAACACGATCGTGTTGCCGAGGAGAATCGTGATCAGCGCCTGCCACCAGTTCATGCCGGCGCTGATGAGACCCGACGAAAGCATGTACGTCGGGATGCAGTGCGCCATCGAGATCCAGAGCGCGGCGTAGTTGTACGTCGTCCAGTTGCGCCGGGCGATCGTTCCCGGCTGGCCGACGCTCCTTGGCACGGGCTTCGGCGGACACACGGCGACCGAATGGCTGTCGTTCCTTCTGTTCTGGAGCCTCAATATCTACATCATTTACAGAGGCATGGATCTGCTGCGCGCTGTGGA
>DATKFO010000909.1:0-11358 GCA_035544355.1 Thermoanaerobaculia bacterium | reverse complement strand
CGGACAACGCGGCGGGCGGCGGCGGCGGCCGCATCGCCATCCGCGTCACCGAGCGCTTCGACGTCGATGCGTCGCTCCCGATCATCCAGGCGCGCGGCGGCCGCAACGCCTACTTCTATCCGGCCGAAGGCGTGAACTATGTCGACGGCGGCGCCGGCACGATCTACCTCGTGCGCCCCGGCGCGACGAACGGTGAGCTCATCGTCTCCGCGTATGACGAGCGCTTCCCGGCTACGCAGCACCGCGCCGGCGGCACGCCGCTGAGCGGCACGCTCAACTTCGACGCCATCACCGTCGGTCCGCGTGCACTCGCGCGCTTCGACGACGCGTACACGATTCCCGATGCGAGCGCGCTCAAAGTCGATCCGACCGCGCTCGTCGTCGGACCGAATGACCTGCCGCAGGCGACCGTGACGTCGACGACGCCGGCCGCGGGCGCGCAGATCGCGCAGAGCACCAGCATCACCACGAAGTTCACGGCGACGAGCCCCGCAGGCATCGCGCGCGCGAACACGATCCTCTCCGTCCAGCCCGCGGACGTCGTGCAGAAGTTCGCGAGCCGGCCGGTGTCGCTGGCGGAGACCACGTCGACGATCGCCGTGCCGTCTTCGGCGACGACGGGCGACGCGACGCTGAAAGTCCGCGTCACCGATCGCGCGGGCCGCATGTTCACGACCGCGCCGGCGACGTTCAACGTCGTCACGAACGTCGCGCCCACGATCACGCAGTTCGACGTCACGCCGCTCTCGCTCTACGCGAATCACTCGGTCACCGTGACCGCCGCAGCGACGGACGACATCGGCGTCACCTCGCTCACGCTCACCGCGAACAACGGAGCGACGGTCACGCCGCAGAATCCGGTCACGAACGGCCCGTCGATGACGCGCGCGTTCACGGTCGTCATTCCGTCGACCGTCGCGGGCGGCTCGCAGGTGCAGCTCACACTGTCTGCACTGGATGCGTTCCCGAATCGCGTCGCGACGACGGACACGAAGCTCATCGACATCCTCAACGACACCATCGCGCCGGCGCTGACGGTCACGCGTCCCCTGCAGAACGAACAGTTCAATGAAGGCGCGGGCGCGACGTTCCCCGTTCAGGTCACTGCGACCGACACCGAAGTCGCGGTCAAGAACGTCACCGCGCTGTTCGAAGGACAGACGTACACGCTCAATCCGAGCAACGGCGTCTACTCGGCGAACCTCCCGGTGCCGAGCGTCGACGGCATCGACCCGGTCGAGAAGCCGCTGACCATCACCGCGTTCGACTACCAGAACAACCCGCAGGTCTCGAACTTCTCGATCTACATCAAGCCGCTGCAGGATCCGGAGGCGCCGGCGGTCGCGTGGGCGTGCTCGAGCGCCGGCGCGATGTACCCCGCCGGCTACGAAGTGCGTCTGCGCGTCTCCGCGTCGGCGCCCGCCGGCAGCAGCATCACCAGCGTCGTCATCTCCGTCGACGGACAACCCGCGCTCACGACGAGCAGCGCCGGCACCGGTCTGTGGGAAGCGAAGTGGCGCATCCCCGCGGAAGCCACCGCGGGCACGTCGTACACCGGGCGCGCGAAAGCGACCACGCTCGGCGGCAAGGAGACGACGATTCCGGCGACGTTCACCGTCGTCGCCGGAACGCGTCTCGCGAACGCCACGTCGACGATCAACGCGAACGACACCGGCTTCGGCCCGCAGACGACGTACATCGTCGAAGGCGGCGGCCAGCTCACGATCATCGGTCCGCGCGCGCTGAAGAACCTGATCATTCTCGACAGCGGCGTCGTCATCCATCAGCAGCAGACCTCGAGCGACACGCTCACCGTCGAGAAACTCTACGTCGGCTGCGATGCGCGCATCGACAACAGTGCGAAGGGCTACTTCCGTCTCACCGGCTATCCCGGCATCGCCACGCCGCTCGACTCCTCCAGCGGCGGCCACATCGGCCGCGGCGGCACATGGAGCGGCAACATGACCGGCGCCACGTACGGCAGCATCTACAAGCCGGTCGAGAAGGGCATGGGCGGCCACTCGCTCGACGACAACCACCCCGCGTGGGGCGGCGGCACGGTGCGCATCAACGCGTCGTCCGCGATGGTCATCGACGGCTTCATCCGCGCGAACGGCGGCGAGAATGGCACGTGGGGCTCCGGCGCCGGCGGCTCGATCTGGCTCACGACGTCCGGCGTCTTCTCCGGCGGCGGCTCGCTCGAAGTCCGCGGCGGCGGCGACTCCAACAACCGCTCGGGCGGCGGCGGCGGCGCCATCGCGATCGAGTACGGCTCGCTCGCCGGAACGATCGCGAACAACCTCATCACGCGCGGCGGAACCTCGACCGCGGGCAATCCGGGCGCGGCGGGATCGGTCTACCTCAAGGGACCGTCATCGACGTACGGCGATCTCATCGTCGACAACCGCAACGT
Source organism: Thermoanaerobaculia bacterium (assembly GCA_035544355.1). Taxonomy (GTDB): domain Bacteria; phylum Acidobacteriota; class Thermoanaerobaculia; order Gp7-AA8; family Gp7-AA8; genus DATKFO01. The sequence continues at coordinate 8,945 of DATKFO010000909.1, read as the reverse complement.
CGTCACCAGCTTCTTCACGGAGCTTCCGTGGCTCGGCTCGCACCCCGTCGCCAGCGTCAATGGCGCGAGCGCGACGCTCGATGAGCCGAAGTACATCCCCGAATACAACGTGGGCAACTGGCTGAAGGTCGTCGCGCCCGACGGCACGGTGCGCGGCACGTGGCGCATCGCGTCGGTCGCGAATGACTCCGGCATCATCTTCCCGGCGTACGCATCGTTCTTCACCTCCGACGAGAAGACGTACGACGGCTACCTCATCTACACCGAGCCGGGCTACACGAACCTCGGCGCGAACCGAAAGATCATCGCGGCGAAGTACGAGAACGGCCAGTGGAGCTACGACCAGGACGACAACCAGCCGTTCGCGAACTTCACGCCGAAGGCGACCGACCGCATCTTCGCGACGTTCCGGAAGAACAACAGCAACGGCATCTTCGAGATCAAGCAGCTCACCTGCGGTCTGACGTGCGGCAGCATCAACGGCATCCAGGTCGCGCAAATGGTCTCGGGCATCATCTGGGGCAACGCCTACGGCCGCCAGTACACCAGCGCCGAGATGTACGGCGTCGACACCGAGCGGCACGAGTTTGCGTTTGCGTACGACAGCGACGGCCGCGGGCTCGCGATCGTTCAGCGCGCGCCGGTCATCACCCTGCAGTCCGAGGCGGGCAACCCGGTCGTGATGCAGGCGGGCGATCAGATCCGCGGCCTCTATCGCTTCGACAACGTCACCATCAAGGGCAAGGCGAAGGTGACGTCGCGCGACGCTGTCGAGTCGGTGAACGCCGCGGTCGTCGAGAGCGGCGCGACCTGGTCGCCGGGCGATCCGGCCGGTCCGGTCATCGACACCGCGAAGGTCACGTTCTCCAAAGGCAAGACCGGTCCGATCGTCAACGGTACGGCCGGTGCAGTCGCCGATCCGGACGGCAAGGTCGACGTCTTCATCCGCAACGCAGCGAAGCCTGCACCGTCGCGCTATCCGGAGACGGAGACCAACGGCGGCTTCACCACGACGCGCACCGCGACGCATCTCCAGTTCCGCAATCTCTACAAGGGCGGCACGTGGGGACTGAGCTACATGAAGCAGCCCGTGGGCGAGTACGGCTACGTGCGCTTCCGCCTCGGCACCGGCACCTTCGCGACGGTCGGCATCGCCGATCACTATTTCCACTTCCCGAACGGCACGAATCGCTGGGAAGTCTGGGTGAGCAACGCGTACGCGAACTCCGGCTTCAAGAACGGCAACTACACGAGCGCGACGCGCTTCCGCCTCGAGAAGAACGGCAGCACGATCCGCTGGTACGTCGACGACGTCCTGCAGTACGAAAGGGTCGTCACGAACGTCACCGACGGCTCGGTGTTCCACTTCTCCTCAGCGACCGACTGGGCCGCGTTCGAACACGTCGAGTACTACAGCTCCGAGCTCGGCGTTCTCGGCAACGCCGCGGCAACGGACGGCTCGTTCTCGATTCCGGTCTTCGGCGCGCCCGGCGCTCCGGTGACGATCTCCGCGCGCGACCGCCACACCCTGCCGGGAGTCAGTGAGGACTACGCCGGCGCGCATGCATGGCCGCAGACCACGGGCGAAATCTCCATCGGCACCATCCCCGCGGACTTCGGCATCGCGTCGGTCACGCTCCCAACGACTCCGGTCACCGGCGGACGCACCGCGACCGGCACGGTGACGCTGCTCAGCGCGGCCGGGAGCGACGGCGCGCTGATCTATCTCAGCAGCAACAGCGCATCCGCGACCGTTCCGGCATCCGTCACGATTCCGGCCGGACAAACGTCGGCGACGTTCACTGTCACGACGGCACCGGTCACGGGACCGGCCACCGCAACGATCTCCGCGACCTGGGGCGGCGCCGCCGTCACCGGCACACTGCAGATCCAGAAGGACGTCGACGTTCCGACGGTCACGATCACCGCTCCCGCGGCGAACGCGCAGTACACCGAAGGCGCGTCGAACCTCATCAACGTCAAGGCGACGATCGTCGACGCCGACTCCGGCGTGAAGAGCGCGTACGCGACGCTCGACGGCGTGCAATACCCGCTGACGAAGGACGCCTCGCCCGCGAATTCCTGGTCCGCCAACGTGCCGTCGCCGTACATCGACGGTACCGCGCAGGTGACGAAGGAGATCACGGTCTACGGCACGGACAACAACGACAACGTCGGCCAGAGCACGCCGCTCCCCGTCAGGATCAATCCGATCATCGACGGCGGCGTGCCCACGATCTCGTGGGCGTGCTCGAGCGACGGCGCGATCTATCCGGCCGGCTACGCGGCGCGCCTGCGCGTCACCGCGGTGAAGCCGAACGCGACGAACACCATTCAGAAGGTCGAGCTCACGATCACCGATCCGCTCGGCGCGAGCACCACGGTCAACGCGCCGCTCATCGACAGCCCGAACAATCTCTACGAGTACACGTGGACCGTCCCGAGCGCGGCCGACGGCGCGGTCTACCACGTGCGCGGCACCGTCACGGCAGTCTCCGGCACGACCGCATTCGTCGATTCCGACGTCACCGTCGCGGCGGGCGCGAGCGAGCTCTCGGCGAACACGACGATCTCCGCCACCGACACGAACTACGAGAACAAGACCGTCATCGTGAAGGAAGGCGTCACCGTGACGATCGGCGGCACGCATCACTTCAAGCGGCTCTCGCTGCTCGTCAACGCGAAGGTGCTCACGGTTGCGACGACGCCGGCCACGGTCGATCGCCTCGACATCACCGCCGAAGGCGTGTACGTCGCCTGCGGTGCAACGATCGACGGCAACGGCCGCGGCTACGCCGGCTACGTCAGCGGTAAGGGACGCACGTACGGCAACACGACGACGGGCGGATCGACGCATTACTCCGGCGGCAGCCACGGCGGACGCGGTGGCTGGGCCGACAACCCGAGCGCCGAGCCGTATGACTCGCTCTACGCGCCGGAGTGGCCGGGCGGCGCGGGCACGTACGACGCGGCGAGCTGCGACACGTGCAGCGCCGGTGGCGGCGTCGTGCGCCTGCATGCGCCGGTGATCTCCATCGACGGCAAGATCAACGTCAACGGCACCACGACGAGTGGCGGCGGCGGCGCCGGCGGCGCGATCTTCCTCGACGGCAACCGCGTCCTCGGCAACGGCGAGCTCCACGCCGATGGCGCGAGCCCGAATCCGAGCTGGACCGGACCGGGTGGCGGCGGCCGCATCGCCGTGCACTACGCCGGTGCCGAGAACTTCACGCTCAATCGCGCGAAGATCACCGCGGCCGGACAGGCGGGCGGCGATGCGTCGCGCAAGGGTGCGTCGCCGGGCACGATCTACTTCCGCGAAGTCGACGCATCGCGCAACAAGGTCAGCGACGAGCTGATCGTCACGAGCACGTTCGACACGCCGCGCGACACGCCTCTCGTGGACCTCGGCCGCGGCACGATCACGGCGGTCAACGGCGCGACGCTCACGCTCTCGAATCCGGTGCCGCTCGGCACCGAAGGCTCGACGCTGCAGATCGTCGACGCGAACGACGCCGTCACGGCGAGCTACGCAATCGTGTCGACGACCAGCACGACGGTCACGCTCAGGCAGACGCCGTCGGTGCAGATCGGCGATCGCTATCGCGGCGCGCAGAACATCGACAGGATCACGACGAGCCGCGTGACCGTTTCGACGGCAGCGCTGCGCGGCGAGAACGTCACCGTCGCGGGTTGGATCGACACGCTCGAAGTGCGGGCGAAGAATCTGACGCTCACGAGTGCCGGCTGGCTCGCGCAAACGGCGACGACGACGACGACCGTCAATCGGCTCGACGTCGGCGTCACCGATACACTCACCGTCAACTCCGGCGGCGTGCTCGACGCCAAGGGCCGCGGCCTCACCGGCTACGTCAACGGCGCCGGCCGCACGTGGCCGAACACCACGACCGGCGGCTCGTCGATGTACTCCGGCGGCAGCCACGGCGGACGCGGCGGACGGGCCGACAACGAGCCCGCGGCTACGTACGGTTCGGCGTTCGATCCGAACACGCCGGGCGGTTCCGGCGCGTATCTGAGCGAGACGTGCGACACCTGCAGCGTCGGCGGCGGCGTGCTCCGCATCAAAGCGAAGACGATCGTCGACAACGGCTCGATCCGCGTCGACGGCTACAGCTCGAGAGGTGGCGGCGGTGCAGGCGGCTCGATCCGCATCGACACCGAATCGATCAGCGGCTCGGGAGAGGTCACCGCGAACGGCGCGGCAGCGAATCCGTCGTGGACGGGTCCGGGTGCCGGCGGCCGCATCGCGATCTACTACCGCAACAGCGACGGCATGGGGCTGTCGCGTACGAAAGTCACGGCATTCGGTCCGTCCGGCGACTCGTCGTGGAAACATGCCGCGGCCGGCACGATCTACTTCCGCGAGGCCGACGCGAACGGCAACAAGGTCACGGACGAGCTCTATCTCCAAAACTCCACGTATCAGTGGGGCGGCGGCGCGCAGATCGTCGATCTCGGCACCGGCACCGTCGTCGGCGTGAGCGGCAACGTCATCACGTTGTCCGCGACCGTGCCCGAGGGCGTCATTGGCTCGGCGATCGAGATCCTGACGCCGGCGGGCGCCGTGCTCTCGACGTACGAGATCCTCGCGTCGAGCGGCAACAGCGTCACGGTGCGTCTCGCCGCGGGTGAGAGCGCGCCGAACGCGCCGATCGGCAGTCCGTATCGCGGACTCTGGACGATCGACAGGATCAACGCGGGCAACAAGGCATACCTCGGCGGAAAGATCTTCCGCACGAACAACCTCACCCTCACCGGCAACATCGAAGTCGAAGAGCTCTACGCGCGCAATCTGACGTTGCAGTCGGGCCAGCTCACGCAGCGTCCGGCGTCGACGGCGGAGCTGTACAGACTGCAGATCAACGTCGAAGACACGCTCACCGTCGACGCGAGCAGCTACATCAGCGCCGAAGGCAAAGGCTTCGTCGGCTACGCGTCGGGCAAGGGCCGCACGTGGCCGAACACCACGGCCGGCGGATCGACGCACTACTCCGGCGGCAGCCACGGCGGCCGCGGCGGATGGGCGGACCAGCCGAGCAACGAGCCGTACGGCTCGATCTTCGACCCGAACGAGTGGGGTGCCTCCGGTACGTACGACGCATCGACGTGCGACACGTGCAGCCCGGGCGGCGGCGTCATCCGCATCCGTGCGAAGAACCTCGTGCTCAACGGCAAGGTCAACGCGAACGCCCTCGTTTCCGGTACGGGTGCCGGCGGCGCGGGCGGCAGCATCCGTATCGACGTCACGAACCTCACCGGCTTCGGCGAGATCCGCGCGAACGGCGCGGCACCGAATCCGTCGTGGACCGGACCAGGCGGCGGCGGACGCATCGCGATCTACTACGCCGGTCCGTTCTCGTTCAATCGCGCGAGCATCTCCGCGTACGGCGCGCCCGCGGGCGACGTCGCACGCAAGCACGCGGGACCGGGCACGATCTACCTCCGTGAGCTCGACACCGCGGGCGCGAAGGTCAGCGACGAGCTGATCGTCGACAACGACAACATCTTCTCCGATCGCGACACGCCGCTTCCGGCGGCCGGCGGCGGAACGATCACGCAGGTCGTGGCGCCGAATCGCGTCGTCGACTCGGCGGCGAATTTCTTCGGCCCGAACTTCCTCACCGGCATCCGCCTCTTTGTCCGCAACGACCCGAGCGTCACATGGCCGATCGTCGCGAACGATGCGACCTCGCTGACGATCGATCCGGCCGCCGGCGCGCTCACCGCGCAGGTGGGCGATCTCTATCGCGGCGTGACGAAGGTCGACAAGCTCACGCTGAAAAACGCGCGTCTCGTCAGCAACGATCTCATTCAGTGGACGACGAAGAGTCAGGACACGGCGTCGACGATCGTCTTTAACACCGCCGCACCGCAGTTCGACGCGGCGAAGCTCCAGTCGATCGTGCTCGAGAGCGACGCGACGGGCCACTACGTGCGCGGTCCGATCGGCACCATCTCCGATGACGACAAGCCGGTCGTGATGACGGCGACGAACGTCCGCTCCGGCGTGACGTACACCGCCAACGCCGCGACCGACGGCTCGTTCAGCGTGAAGGTCGACGGTATCAACAACGACGTCTTCAAGCTCTACGCGACCGACTCGCATGCGAAGCCGCTTCGCTCGCGCGTCGTCGATGTCAACGGCGCACTCGGCGCGAACAGCGTGCAGTCGCTGACGCTCGCCCCGGCGACTGTCGGCGGCGGCACGCTCTCGAGAGGCACGGTCACGCTTGCGTTGCCCGCGGGCACGTCGGGCCAGGTCGTCAATCTCTCGAGCAACAGCAGCTACGCGGTCGTTCCGGCGACGATCACCGTCGCGGCGAGCACGACCTCGCTACAGTTCGACATCACGACGACCGAGCCGCCGGCGAACGTCGACGCGATCATCAGCGCAACGGTCGGCGCTTCGACGCGCACGGCAACGCTCACGGTCACGCGCGACACGACCGGCCCGTCCGTCACGGTCACGGCACCCACCGCGGGCACGCAGTACAACGAAGGCTCCGCCACGCTGATCAACGTCCGCGCCACGGTCGTCGACGACTTCTCCGGCATCAAACGCGTCTACGCGACGATCGACGGACGCTCGACCGACCTCACCAAGGACAACTCGCAGCCCAGTCTCTACACCGGCAACGTCCCGGCGCCGTTCATCGACGGCGATCAGAACGTGACGCGCGATCTCACCGTCACCGGCATCGACGGCCGCGACAACGCGACCACCAGCGCGGCGGTCTCGCTCGTCATCAAGCCGGTCGTCGATCCGAATGCACCGACGCTCGCGTGGAGCTGCTCGAGCGACGCGATCGATCCGGTCGGCGATACGGCCAAGCTGCGCGTCATCGCGAAGGCGCCGAATGCCAACAACTACATCGCGAAGGTCGACGTCTACCTCACCGACAACGCGGGCGTGGTCACCTCGCTCGTCGCAGCGCCGGTCAGCGGCGTGACCGACGCGTGGGAAGCCGCGTTCATCGTTCCGGACGTCGCCGACGGCTCGTTCTACACGACGCGCGTCGTCGCCACGACCGCCGGCGGCCCCACGGCGCAGGTGAATGGCTCGCTCACCGTCATCAAGGGCGGCGTCGAGCTCACCGGCAACACCACGATTTCCGACACGAACACGTCGTTCGACAACAAGTCGCTCATCATCCGCAGCGGCACGACGACGCTCGCCGGCAAGCACACGTTCGTGCGCATCGCCGTGCTCGAAGGTGCGCGTCTCGATCACGCATCGATGGGCAAGGTCGACATCGCCGCGACTGCGATCTACGTCGCGTGCGGCGGCTCGATCGACGTCACCGGCCGCGGCTACGGAAACAGCGCGACGTATCCGGGCGCACTCGCGCCGCATCAGTGGACCGGCGGCAGCCACATCGGACGCCCAGGCATCGAGCCGAGCGCCGGCGCGACGTTCGGCAGCGTCGAGCGTCCGCAGGAGCACGGCGGCGGGCCGTATTCGTCGCCGAACTCCGGCGGCGGCGTGGTCCGTCTCGATGTGACGGCGACCGTCTCCGTCGACGGCGCGATCCGCGCGAACGGCATCGGCACGAACATCCCGACCGACGGCCGCAGCGGCGGCGGCGGCTCGGTGTGGATCACCGCACAGAAGATCAGCGGCGCGGGCTCGATCGAAGCACGTGCGGGCGACGCGTATCACGAAGCGGGCGGCGGCGGCGCGATCTCCATCGCGTACACCGACGCGAGCAGCCGCGTTCCGGCGACGCTCACGCGCGGCGGCACGACGATGCGCACCGATCCCGGCATCATCTTCGTCGGCGGCACCGGCTCGGTCTTCATCAAGGGTCCATCGTCGGCGTACGGCGATCTCTTCATCGACAACGCGGGCTTCAACAGCTTCCAGACCGAGCTCCCGTCCCTCGGCAGCGGTACCGCGCAACCCGGCAGCGGCGGCATCACGCTCGTGACGAACCGGCCGGCGAATATCCCCGACTACTTCAAAGGCCACTGGGTCGAGATCCGCAACGGATCGACGCTCAAGGGCACGTGGCGCATCGCGACGATCAACGTGAAGACGGTGACGCTCGCGCCGAACGGCAACGAGACGATCGACGTGCAGCAGGGCGACGCGTGGCAGGGCGTCTATCGCTTCGACAACGTGAGCGTCAGCAACAGCGCGATCCTCGAGTCGGCCGATCCGATTCGCACGCTGCAGTCCGCGACGCTCGCCGGTCCCACGGCCGGCGGCGTCGAAACGCGAATTCGCCAGAACATCGACGCTCCTGTCGTCACGATTCGCGGCCGCGTCGCCGCGAAAGCGATCACCGCGCCGGCGAGCCTCACCGTCGACAGCAACGCCGTGCTCACGCACGAGCCGCTCGAAATTCTCAACATCAGGACCGGCACGTTCACCCTGAACGGCACGATCGACGTCGGCGGCCGCGGCTACGGCAACAGTGCAACGTATCCCGGCGCGCTCGCTCCGCATCAGTGGACCGGCGGCAGCCACATCGGCCGCCCGGGGATCGAGACGAGCTCCGGCGCGACCTTCGGCAGCGTCGAGCGTCCGCAGGAACATGGCGGCGGTCCGTACTCATCGCCGCTCGCGGGCGGAGGCGTCGTCCGCATCGACGCGACCGAAGTCATCGCGAACGGCCCGATCTACGCGAACGGCGTCGGTACGACCAGTCCAACGGACGGCCGCAGCGGCGGCGGCGGCTCGATCTGGATCACGACGCAGAAGATCAGCGGCGTTGGACCGATCCAGGCGCGCGCGGGCGACGCGTATCACGAGGCCGGCGGCGGCGGCGCGATCTCGATCGCGTACACCGATGCGAACAGCGTCATCCCGGCGCTGCTGAATCGCGGCGGCACGACGCTGCGCACCGATCCGGGCGTCGTCTTCATCGGCGGCGCGGGCTCGATCCTCGTGAGGGGACCGTCGTCGACGTACGGCGATCTCA
>DATKFO010000908.1:0-6915 GCA_035544355.1 Thermoanaerobaculia bacterium | reverse complement strand
TGCCGAGGTAGCCGTTGTCGAAGTCGAGGCCATCGTCGGCGGCGGCGACGGAGAGCAGATGCTTCGCGTTGACCGTCCCGCCGAAGAACTCGAACGCGTCGTCTTTGTTGTGCAGCACTTCGACGTAATCGATCAACGTCCCGGCGCCGACGCCGCCGCACGTGAGTCCGTTGATCTCCTGGTTCGCTTCGATCTCGAATCCGCCGAACTCGAGGCGCACGTAGCGCACGATGCCGCTGGAGTCGTTCGCATCGCTGCCGCCGTACTGATACTGCGGCTGGCTCGGCAGTCCTTCGAGGAACTGCTGGCCACCGGTCGCGTTGATCGGCGCGGCGCCGAGCAGGACGAGCGAGCCCCAGTCGCGTTGCGCGCGCTGTCCGACGCGCTGCGCCGAAGTCATGATGATCGGGCGGCGTGCGGTGCCGTCGGCGATGATCTTCGCGCCGCGCTGGATGAAGAGCGTCGCGCGCGTGTCGCCGCCGTAAACGACGGTGCCGGGCTGAATCGTGAGCGTCGCGCCGCTCGCGACGCCGACGAAGTCATGCAGCACGTAGCGATTGAACGAGAGCCACGTCGTGTTCGCGTTGATCGTGCCGGTGACGTTGATCGACTGCTCGATGTACGAGTACATCGCGTTGGAGCGCGCGAGCACGCGCTTGCCGGCGGCGTCGCGGAGCTCGAGAACGTACTGGTAGAGGCCCGTCTGTCCGGAGGGTGTGACGATCGAGCCGCTGATCGCGCCGGTCACGCCGAAGCTGTTCTGCGCGTCGGCCGCGGTGCCGAAGAGCACGAAGTCATTCAGCTTCGGAACGACGATCGGAACCGGCGTACCTACGGCGCCGAAGAGATCGGACTGCTGTCCCGCGGGGAGCAGCGCCTTCGCGGCGATGTTGTAGTAGCGACGCTCGCTCGTCGTGCGATTTTCCCAGTAGAGATAGAGAGTCGCCGGAGCGGTGTAGCCGTTCGGATCGATGGTGATGCGGAGCTGCAGCGATTCGGTCGGAAGGAAGGTGTAGTAGTTCGTCTCGACGAGCGCGATCGGACGGATGCCGTTGTCGGCCGTCGCGTCGCTGGTCTGCGTGAGATCGGCGCGATCGGCGCGTTGGATCCACGACGTGCCGGTAAGGCGGTCGCGCGCGGCGAGCGCGCTTGTAGCGACGAGTAGCAAGACGATGAGCGGGGAGATTCTTCGCATGCTTGGTTCTCCTTTGATTAGTGGGCAGTGAGCAGTAGGCAGTGAGCAGTGGCAGAGGCAGAGGCAGCCGGCGTGGGCTTCTTCTGCCCACTGCCAACTGCCAACTGCTCACTCAGAACGGGCTGTAGGAAAGACTGAAGCTGACGGTGCGACCGGGTCTGTAGCTGCGCTGCAATGCGCCGCCTTGAGTGAATTCGCGCTTCTCGTCGAGCAGGTTCGTCGCGGCGAGCTTCACTTCGAGTCCCTTGGCGAGGTTGTCGAGGTCCTGCGAGACGACGACGTCGAAGGCGGTGTACGGCGTTTCGTAGATGTCGGGCAGTCCATCGGAGCCGACGTCGGTGAGGCGCTTGCCGGTGTAGGAGCCGAGGATGCGGACCATCGTTCCCCAGTCGGGGCGGAAAAACTGCAGCGCCGCGTTCGTGACCTGATCCGACTGCCCTTCCATCGGACGATTCAGGCTCGTCACGATCGAGAGCTGCTGCGCGCCGACGGTGACGTCGGAGTGGATGTACGCGTAGTTGAGGTTCGCGGAGAGGTAGCGGAAGCGCGGCGAGATGCGCTCGAGCGAGCTGCGGAGCTCGAGCTCCGTGCCCCATAGCGTCGCTTCGTCCGCGTTGACGAACGACGTGCGCAGCTCCGTCGTCGGCTGGATGATGCGCTCGATCGGCTTGCTGATCTTTTTGTAGAACACACTCGCCGCGAGCACTTCGCCCGAGCCAGGGAATTGTTCCCATCGGAGATCGAAGCTGTCGAGCGTCGCCTGTTTCAGATCGGGATTGCCTGCGACCGAACGTCCGCCGGTGACCTCGACGAATGCGAACGGACTGAGCTCGCGGAACTCGGGGCGATTCACCGAACGCCCGTACGCGGCGCGGATGTTCGTTTTCGAGCTCAGTTGATAAACGACGTTCAGCGACGGCAGCACATCGCGGCTCTCGTTGATCGACGTCGTCTCGTTCGCCAGATCGAACGGATTGAACGTGATGACTTCCTGATCGGAGTCTTCGTAGCGCGCGCCGCCGATGAAGCGCCACTTGCCGAACGTCGAATCGGCCATGACGTAGCCGGCGTTGATCGAGTGCGACGCGTCGTACGCATCGTTGACGCCGGTGATCTCACGAACTTCGAATCCGCTCGGTCCGATGTTCTCGGCGGTGAAGATCTCGTCGGGCGTTTTCTCGAGATCGAACTGCAGCGGATTCGACGTCACGAAGCGGAAGCGGCGCGTCGTGAAATCGCGCGTGCGCTTCAGATGATCGACGCCGGCCTTGAGCGAACCGGAGCGGCCGCCGTCGCCGATCGAATAGAAGAACGTGTATCCGAGTCCGCCCTGCGTGATGTTGTCATCGAGGTTGAAGAACTCGAGCTTGCCCGACTCCGCGAAGCCCGACTGCAACTGAAAGTGTCCCGGCTCGGACTCACGATAGATGTTCTCGCGCAGATCGGAGTCGTTGCTCGCGTTCGAGCGCGCGACGCTCCACTCGACGAGGCTGCCGATGCCCGGTCCGCTGAAGTTGTGCTCGCCGCGCAGGCGATTCGAGAGAATCTGCTCGAGCTGATAGCGAACGCGATAGTCGCGGATGTTGCCGCCGTTGTTCGTATTCAGCCCTTCCTGAAAACGATCCTCGGCGGATGCATCGCGCGTGAGCATCGAGTTGAGATAGATGCGGTTGTTGTCGGTGAGCTTCAGCGAGAAGTTGCAGATGAAGCCCGCGTTCGCGCCTTCGCGATCGGTGGTGATGTCGTAGTCGTTGCGCGGCACGAGCACGTCGCCGGCGTCGAGCCCATAGAAGAGGAGGTCTTCATCGGTTGTGTCGTATTTGTGATTGACGACCGCTGAGAGCACGACGCCCATGCGTCCGAACGTGTTGCCGTAGGTGAGCGAGAGATCGCTCGCGGGATCGGCGGATTTCGCGGAGCCGGTCCAGTCGCCGATCAGCGACTCGCCGAACGTCTCGATCTCCTGCGGCGTGAAGCCGGTGGGATCGAGCGAGCTTCTCCGCTTGATGAACGTCGTCGGAATCGCGGACGGAAGTTTCTGGCCGCCGCCGCCGAACATGTCGAGGCCGCCCGCGTAACGCCGGAAGTTGTTGCTCGCGGAGCTCTGGCGTCCCGCGCCGACGGTCACCTTCACGGTCGCGGCGCTCGGAAATTCGGTCGTCGTCATTTCGACCACGCCGCTGCCGAAGTCGCCCGGCTTGTCAGGCGTGTACGTCTTCACCACATTCACGGTCGCGAGGAGCTTCGCTGGGAAGAGATCGAGCGGAACGACGCGCTTTTCGGTCTCGGTGGTCGGCAGCGTCGCGCCGTTCATCGTCGTGCCGCTGTAGCGCTCGCCGAGTCCGCGGACGAAGACATATTTGTTGCCGAGGAGTGTGACGCCGGTGAGCCTCTCGACGACGGACGCCGCGTTCGAATCCGGAGTCTTCTTGATCTCCTCGGCCGAAATCGAATCGCTGACGACCGGCGCCTGGCGGCGGCTCTCGAGGATCGCAACTTCGCCGACGGTCGCAGCTTTCGCGACGACGTCGATCGTTTCGCCGATCGCGGGCACGAGCTTGAAGACGACGTCGATTTTCTGGCCCGTCACGAGGGTGACGTTCTTCCTTACGGTCTTGAATCCGTCGAGCGTCGCTTCAATCGCGTACGCACCAGGACGCAGACCGCTGATCTTGAATTCGCCTTCATTGCCGCTGACCTCGACGAGCGGCGTGCCCGGATCGGAGTCGCGCGTCGCGGTGACGGTCACGCCGGGAATCGCGGCGCCGGTGTCGTCGCGAACGACGCCGGAGATGGTTTGCGCATTCGCGACGGTCGCCGCGAGCAGCATTGCAAAAAGAAAAACACGTGCAGCGAGGTTCATGCGGCGGGTTGTACGCGCTCGCGCTCATCGCAAAATTGAACGCGACGTGAAGCGCGCGTAAAGCGTTTCGCGCTGCGCGTGAATTGGCGCGGCGCGCGAAGAAATTCACGCGTTCTCCCCGGTTCTTCACTCGCCGTTCACGCGCGATTCCTAGACTCGCACATCTCTGGAATGGGCCCCATCGCACTCGTCGAAGACGACGCGGCGCTTGCGCGAACGTTGCGCACGTCGCTGGAATCGGAAGGCTTTCGGATCGAATGGCTGAGCGACGCCGATTCCGCGAGCGCTCTCGGTGAGACGTTGTTCGCCCTCGCGCTGATCGATCTCGAGTTCCGTCACGCATCCGCGCTCGCGCTCTGCCGCAAAGCATCGTCGTTGCAACCCGTGATCGCATTCACCGGTCACGCGGACGTCGAAACGCGCATCGATGCGCTCGACAGCGGAGCCGCCGACTGTCTCGTGCGCCCGTTCAACATCCGCGAGCTTGCGATCCGCATGCGCAACGTCCTCGGCCGCACCGCCGCGCCCGCCGATTACGACGACGGCGAGCTGTCGTTCAGTCTCGACGCGATGACCGTGCGCGTCCACGGAACCGACCACGCACTCACGCACGGCGAAAGCGACATCCTCGGCATCCTCCTCGCCCATACGCCGATGCCCGTGCCGCTCGACCAGATCGCGCAGCTGTTGCCGGTCGAAGATCGCGTGCAACCGGGCACGATCGAATCGCGCATCAAGAGCCTGCGCAGGAAACTCGGCGCGGATCGCATCGTCACGCGGCGCGGGTGGGGCGTGCAGTTCGTGACGAAGGTCACCGGCGCGACTTAGAATCGTTGGATGTCGAACGAAACGGTCGATCGCTTCAAGCTCGAGCAGGCGAAGAAGAGCGGTGCGGGCTGGTTCATGTGGGTCGCCGCGCTCTCGCTCATCAACACCGCCATCGCGATGTCGGGCTCGAACATCAACTTCATTCTCGGGCTGGGACTGACGCAAGTCATCGATGCGCTCTTCGCGCAGGCTGCACCCACGATCAAGGTCATTGGCTTCGTGTTCGACCTCATGTTCGCCGGCGTGTTCGTGCTGATCTGGTATCTCTGCAAGCGCTACACGTGGCCGTTCCTCACCGGCATCGTGATCTACGCGCTCGACACGCTGATCTTCCTTTTCGCGAAGGAATGGATCGGACTCGCGTTTCACGGATTCGCATTGATCTCGATGTACGGCGGATTCCGATCCGCACAGGCGTTGAGCGAAATGCCGCCCGTTGTCGTAGCGCCGCCGGCGCCAACACCAGCTGAGCCATGACGCTCACCAAGATCATGCCCGAGCTGCCGCTCGACGACGTTCCCGCAGGCGTAGCGCACTACCGCGACATCCTCGGATTCACGATCAACTACGCGCAGGACAACATCGGCGTCATGGATCGCGAAAAGACGCGCATCCTGCTCATCGCGCGAACCGAAGAGCACAAAGGAATCGGCTCGTGCTACGTCTACGTCTCGAATGCCGACGAGCTGCATGCGGAGCTCGTCGCGAAAGGCGCTAACGTGCGAAGCGAGCCGGTCAGCCGGCCGTGGGGACTGCGCGAGTTCGAAGTGCGCGATCTCGAAGGAAATCGGATCACGTTCGGCCAGCCGTTCGAGTGAGGCGACGATTCTGGTCGCGAATTCGCAAATAGCGGACGCGTGAAAGATGGAGGCGCTGGTGGCGGGGGGCTGATCAGCGAGTACGCGGCGATCATTTCACTAAGACACCTTGCGATGGGACGCTGGCCGGCGCGGCTCCAACGTGACGGCTTTCTTCGCGCTGTGCGCTTCGAGCTCCTGCAGATATGCACACAAGGCGTCCAAGTCGTAATTGAAACGCTTCAGAAGTTCCTCGCGTGCAGCACGCGTCTCTTTGACAATCGGGTCTTCCCACATACCTAAACCTCCGCGAGCTCTTCCGGCGTGCAGATGACGGGCGGATCGAACCCGGCAGATCGACAGGTCTCCGTCACGAAACGCAGCATTCGTGCATTCGCAATGTGCTTACAGTTCCAGGTCACAAGATAATCCATGCCGTGAACGGTAGCCACTGCAATGTGAAGTGCATCGAAGGCTGCCTTCTTCGGCAATCCGCCAGCAGCAAGCAACTTCTGAGCGAGCGCACGGCTTTCCGCTGTCTCAGCCAGCAGAGGGATTGGTTCGAGCAGAGCCAACCGTGCAGCAGACGCCATCGGATCGCCGAGTTGCGCTTCGGCCACGACCAATCGTGATGCGTAGAGCTCGAACTCCGAGCTGGCTCGTTCCCACCATTCGCGCGTGAGCTCCTGATGTGCAAGTGAGATTACGTCACGACTTGGCCTCGCCGTGAGATAGCTGATCACGCTTGTCTCGACATACAGTTTGGACGGCATCGTTCAAACCGTATCCGAAGGATGTGGTATTCGCAACTCCGGGTGGGACGCTCGCCCTCTATTACACAGGCAGCTTGATCGTGAAGATGGAGCCTTTGCCTTCTTCGCTTTCGATCATGATCGAGCCTTTGTGGGCTTCGATGATGGCTCGGGCGATGTAGAGGCCGAGGCCGAGGCCGCCGTAGTAGCGGCTGGAGACGTTGCGGGCTCGGTGGAAGCGCTCGAAGAGTTGGGGGATTTCGTCTTTGGGGATGCCGATGCCGTGATCGCTGACCGACGTCAGCATGTGGCCGTCTTCAATGGTCACGCGCACGTCGATGTCCGAGGCTTCGGGCGAGTATTTCACGGCATTGGAGATCAGGTTGTCGATGACCTGGCGCATGCGGTCGGGATCGGCCACCACCACCGTCTCCGGGATGGATGACGCGAAGCGGATGTTGCGCGCCGCGTTCTGCACGC
>DATKFO010000907.1:0-2977 GCA_035544355.1 Thermoanaerobaculia bacterium | reverse complement strand
CAGATGCACGAGTCGACCGTATCCCGCGTGGTGTCGAACAAATACATGCACACGCCGCGCGGTCTGTTCCTGATGAAGTACTTCTTCCACAGCGGCATCGACTCCGATACCGGGGAAGACATCTCCAGCCTCACCGTGAAGAAAAAGATTCAGAGCTACATCGACGCGGAGGACCCGCGGAAGCCTCTTTCCGATTCCAAGATCATGAAGATTTTGAATGACGAGGGGATTAATATTGCCCGCAGGACCGTGGCCAAATACCGCGACGAGCTCAACATCCCGTCGTCGACGGATCGCAAACAAATTTTCTGACTTCAACACTCGAGGTGTAGCGATGCCCACCACGATTACCGGCCGCAATTTCGACGTCACTCCCGACATTCGCACCCTGGTCGAGAAGAAGCTCTCCAAGATCGAAGAGCGCCTCTTCGATGACGTGATCGACGTCCGCTGCGTGCTCCAGGTCGAGAAGTACCGCAACATCTGCGAAGTGATCATCGTCGGCAAGGACCACGACGTGAAATCGGTCCAGGAATCCGGCGAGTCGATGCAGGACGCGATCAACCTCACGCTCGATCACGTCAAGCGCCAGGCCCAGCAAAACCGCAAGAAACTGCGCGACCACCGCCGCGGCAAGAACGGCGACGCAAAAGTGAACGTCACCGAATGGGCCGTGCAGGTCCTCGAGCCGGGCCGCCTGCGCGAAGAAGGCGATCACAACCGCCCGCGCATCATCAAAACCAACAACCTCGCCATCCGCCCGATGTCGATCGAAGAAGCCGCAATCCGGTTGGACGACTCGAAGAACGAGTTCATCGTGTTTCGGGACATCGACACGGACAAGGTGTCGGTGATCTACAAGCGGCGGGATAACAATCTCGGGCTGATTGCGCCAGAGGTTTAGTCCGCCCAATAGTTCATCCCGGGCGGGTGGGCGCTTGGTGGGCGAGGGATCTACGGTGGCACCGCGGTGCGCGTGCAACTGGCGCGTTGCGCGCGTCCGTCGCTTCGCTCATCGTGAACGCACGCGAAGTGCGAGTGGCACGCTGATCCCATCGGCGCCAGAGATCCCTCCTCGCGAAGCTCGTCGGGATAAACTGCAAGGTCGGGATAAACTGCTTGCCGTCGATGGACGAGCTCCAGGTCGAACAAGCTCTGCGCGAATTCTTCGCACGCGATCCTCACGGTGCCGTCGCGGTGTATCTGTTCGGTAGCGTTGGCCGAATGGAGGCTCGTGCGGATAGCGATGTCGATGTCGGAGTGCTCTTCGAAAAAATACCGCCGTCGACACTCGACTCGATGCCGTTCCAACTCGACGGCGAGCTCGAAGAGCTGCTGCGGACTGAGGTCGATGTCGTCTCACTCAACACCGCGAGCGCCGATCTGCGCTACCGCGTAATTCGCGACGGACGGATCGTGCTCGATGCGGATCGTTCACGCCGGCTCGCGTTCGAAGTCGCGACTCGGAATGAGTATTGGGATCTCCTGCCGATTCTTCGACGAGTTCGGAGGATGGCGTCATGACCGACGAGGCGCTGATCGAGAAAAAGTTGTATCGCATCGAAACGGCTGTCGCCGAGGTGCGAACGCTTGGCCGGCCGGAGCTTCTTGCGACGGATGTGGTGCAGGAGCGATTCATCCTCTTCACGTTGCAGGCGGCGATTCAAGCGGCCATCGATGTCGCGACGCACATCGTTGCCGATCAGCGGCTCGGGGAGCCGAGCGCTGCACGGGATCTCTTCACCATCCTCGGCCGACGCGGGGTCATCGACGGGCCGCTCGCGGAACGATTGGCGAGAATGGTTGGCTTCCGCAACATTCTCGTCCACGAGTACGAGGATCTCGATCTCGAGATCGTGCGACACATCGTCCGCGAGGACGTCGGCGATCTTCTGGCGTTCGCGAGCGCCGTTCGCAACTCCATCGCCGATGGCGCGTGACATCGCGCGATGCGCGTGCAACGGGCGCGTCGCGAGCGCCCTCCCTCGCTGCGCTCATCGCGAATTTCACGCGAACCTGCGAGTGGCACGCTGATCCCATCGGCGCCAGAGATCCCTCCTCGCGAAGCTCGTCGGGATAAACTGCTCTGGTGAAGCAGGAAGACTTCGTCCAGACGAACGTCCGCACGCTGCTCTCGTCGGGCGAGCTCGACGACCTCGCGCTGAAGCTCATCACGGGCGACGACGGCCTCGATCGCGTGATCGCGCGCCCGCGCGTGCAGAAGCCCGGCCTCGCGTTCGCCGGTTACTACGAATACATCAAGCCGTGGCGCGTGCAGATCATCGGCGACTCCGAGATCAAGTACCTGCAGAGCCTCCCGCCGCGTCTGCGCGAGAAACGCGTGCGCGACGTCGCCGCGCTCGAGATCTCGTGCTTCATCGTCACGAAGGGCATCACGCCGCTCGAGGAATTCCGCCAGGAGTGCGAGAAGCGCTCCGTGCCGCTGTTCTCGACGCCGGCGATGTCGTCGACCACGATCACGCGCACGACCTACGTGCTCGAAGAGACGATGGCCCCGCGCATCACGATGCACTCGGGCCTCCTCGACGTCTACGGCATCGGCCTCCTCCTCCTCGGCGACAGCGGCATCGGCAAAAGCGAATGCGCGCTCGACCTCATCTACCGCGGCCATCGCCTGATCGCTGACGACATGGTCGTGATCAAGCGCCACCCGAACGACGTCCTCATCGGCTACTCGAATGATCTGCTGCGCCACCACATGGAGCTCCGCGGCATCGGCATCATCGACATCAAAGACCTCTTCGGCGTCGCCTCCACCCGCGACGTCAAACCGATCGACCTCGTCGTGAAACTCGAAAAATGGGTCGAAGGCGCCGAATACGACCGCCTCGGCATCACCGGCGAGACCTACACACTCCTCGACGTCGTCAAACCCTACGTGCGCCTACCGGTCGCCTCCGGCCGCAACCTCGCGCTGTTGGTGGAGATCGCCGCCCGCAACCACCTGATGAAACTG
>DATKFO010000906.1:0-6926 GCA_035544355.1 Thermoanaerobaculia bacterium | reverse complement strand
GCACTCCATTGCCATCTTCGAAGACTTCGACGCCGGTGATTACAAAGTGCTCATCGAAGGCCCGGAGCCGCTCCAGCGCGCCGTGATGA
Source organism: Thermoanaerobaculia bacterium (assembly GCA_035544355.1). Lineage (GTDB taxonomy): Bacteria > Acidobacteriota > Thermoanaerobaculia > Gp7-AA8 > Gp7-AA8 > DATKFO01. Next base: position 6,837 of record DATKFO010000906.1, on the reverse strand, counting down.
ATGTTGCGATCCTCGCCGAGTCGGAGAAGACGCTGCCGATCGCGTTCGACGCGTACAAGCTCGCCGCGAAGGTCCTGTTCGAGGACAAACCGTTTACGAACGCGGACGTGGAGCTGATGGAATCGCTCTGGAAGTCGCGCGTGAAAACCGATGAACAGGGGCGCTTCGAAGCGCAGCTCTGGTCGCCCGTCGAGCTGGGCGTGCTCGTTTCCGGCGGATCACTGCGCGAGCCGTTCGGCACGATGCTGCGTGCTGCGGCGAACGACAACCAGTGGACGATCGAAGTTCCGAGTCGAAAGATCAGCGGCCGTGTCATCGATGCGAGCACGCGGAAGGCAATTGCGAAAGCAAAGCTTCACGTCGAATCGGACGACGGGAGCATTCGCTTTTCGCGAATTGCATTCGCGGACGATGAAGGGAACTACGAGATCTCTGCTGTACCTCCCGCGACGTTTCAAATCGACGTCCAGGCGGCCGGCTATCTCCCGTCCGAACCCACCGAGCTGCGGCTGACGCGCGATGAACGCGAGCGAAGGTTCGACTTCGCGCTGACTCGCGGCGAACGGCTGAACTTGATCGTGCGGGATCTCCGCGGAGTGCCGCTGCGCGATGCACTGCTCGCGGAGGCATCGTCGTCCGATCCTGCGCGCATCGTGCGATTGCTGCGAACCGACGACGATGGAATCGCTTCGACGATCGCCGCCGAGAAGAGCGTCAATCTCATCTACGCAATGCCGCGAGAGGGATCTCTGGCGGTCACGCCGGTGGTCGCTGTGCGCGACGACAAGCCGGTGGAGATTCGCGTTGCGCCCGCGGCCGGAACGCTTCGCGTTCGTGCCGAACGAATGTCAGGAGAACCGCTCGGCGGGCTCGCCGTCACGATGCGGATGAACGGACAAACACTGCCGTACTCAGTCGTTCGTCAATTCGCGATGCTGAATGGTGGCAGCACCGTCACGATGCCGGATGGCGAGCTCGCGTTGCCGAAGCTTCCCGCCGCGATGTATGAGCTTTGCCTCGGCGCCGCATCGCGTTGCTCGAAACCGGGAGCGACGTGGGTGAACGTCGCGCTCTCGGGCGACACGCGCGTCACGGTGCGCGTCGAATAGTTGAGCGCTCCGTCCGTTCCGCAACCTCAGTAAATGATCACTTCATCGCCCACATTCGCCATCGCGTAGAGCCGTGCGATGTCGTTATCTGCGAGGCGCACGCAGCCGTGCGACACCGACTGTCCGAGCTTGTCGGTTTCCTGGGTGCCGTGGATTGCGTAGCCGTCGCCGAGGTTGAGGCGGTAGTGGCCGAGGACGTCTTTGAATTCGCGCTGCGGTGTGCCGATGGGTGGGATCACGACCGCGCCGCCCGCGTAGATCATCTCGCCGGGCGGGAGCTCGCGCTCCGAGCCATACTCGTCGACGACGACGCGATTGCCGCGCACGTGCAGCACGCGTTTGCTTCCGTCTTGTCCGCCGAACAACCCCAGGAAGCCGCGCTTCGCTTGGATCGCCGGTCCACCGGTGTCGGCGTCGATCGAGTTGCCGCGCGTGAGGCGCACCACGCGCTTTCCGGCCTTGCGTGCCTGCTCGACGTAGTGCCAGTCGGGCGGCACCCAAACGGGATTCTCTTCCTTCGACACGACCTTGAATTTTCCGATCGGCGTGTCGAAGACGAGCGTCTCGCCGTCGATCGCGAGCGTCGTTCCTTTTCCGGTCGAGCAGACGGCCTCGAGCTCCACGTTCGTGCCGCGCCGCACGGTGACTTTGTTTTCCGCCGTCGAGACAATGATCGTTTGAGCGGAGTCGGAGGGCTCACTCTCGATCGAGGTGGCGGCGATGCGATTTTTCAGCGCGTCGATCTCCGCCGTGCGGCGCTCCGCGTCGTTGCGCAGTCGCTGCGCTTTCGAGCCGTTGCGCTCGGCGATCATGCGATCGATGACTTCGACGCGATCGAGGCGGCGCGAATCGCGGATGTTGATCCACTCACTCGCAGCGGCGAACGCCGCGAGTCCCAGCGCGAGCACGAAGAACGCCCACGATGCGAGCAATCCGAGGATCCGATCCATGAGTCTCCTTCAGAAAATGTAGACGCGCGTTTGTTTCGTGATGCGTGGCCAGATCGCGGCGAGATCCGCTTCCGGCACCAGGAACGAGCCGGGTTTCACGCCTTGCAGCGGCGAGCCCGCGGACGGCGGCGAATGGATCACGTATCCGTTCGGAAGAAAGATGACGTATTTTCCGAGCCCATCCGGCACGATGGGACGCGCGGGATCGAGCCACTCCGGCACGCGCCACGCGTAGTTCATTTCTTTGCCGGCAACGTTGAAGCCGCCCTTGAGCGCGACGAACGTCCACGTCTTTCCGTTGCGTTGAATCGTGCGCGGCTCGCCGATCTGCACGTCGGCGTCGCGAACGACGTCGCGCCCGAGGCGCAGCTCGAGCTTGCGGCGCTTCGTGTCGATCGAGATGTAGAACTGCTCGCCTTCGAGCTCGCGGAGATACGCCATCCGTCCGTCGAGCTCGCGCGCGAGCTCCGCGTGCGTGACGTCGAGTCGCGAAAGCTCGTCACGGATTTGATTCAGCTCCGCGGGCGATCCAGGCGCCGCGCGAAAGAGGACGGCGTTGTGCTCGCGGAGTTGTGTGCGGTGATACCTCGCGAACGCGAACGTCGCCATCGCGAGCGCGAGGAGAGTGAGATTGAGCCACAGGGGTGGGCGCGGGCTGCGCCGTCGTTCGACCATGCTACAGGTCGACTAGGCGAGCCACGTGCCAATTTGGGCCGCCTGAGAGGCGGCCCTACGTTGAGGAACGTAGGACATGCTCTCAGCTTGTCCTGCGGGTGCCACGTGCGGGGAAGTTGCGGCTGCGACGAAGGCACGATTTCCGCGAGGGCGGGCCGCCTGGAGAGGCGGCCCTACGTTGAGGAACGTAGGACATGCTCTCAGCTTGTCCTGCGCGTGCCACGTGCGGGGAAGTTGCGGGCTGCGACGAAGGCACGAGTTCCGCGGGGGCGGGCCGCCTGGAGAGGCGGCCCTACGTTTTGGCATCTCAGGTTGTCCCCAAACTCTTTCGATACGCCGGCGTCATCCTCCATACCACCGCCATCAGCGCGAGCGCGATGCCGAACGTGCACACGATCGTTGCGCCCGTTGGCAAATCGTAGAAGAACGACAGCATCACGCCGGCGCCGCTGACGAGCGCGCCCATCGTCCAGCCGATCGCGAGGCGCTTGCCGATCGTCGTCGCAAACAACATCGCGGCGACGGAGGGCACGATCAGGTACGAGAACACGAGCAGCACGCCGGCGATCGCGACGGACGACGTCACGACGAATCCGAACGACGTGTAGAACAGAAAGTCCCACCACTTGATGTTCGGAATCTCGTTGCCGAGGGAGATTGCGAGGAACTTCTTCCGGAAGATGAAGTGGAACAAGCCCACGATCGCGTATAGCACCGCGGTCTTGATCACGACCGCCCACGACACCGTCAGGATGTTTCCCACGAGCATGTCTTTCAGATGTTCGGTCCCCTCGGGCGCCTTACTCATCGCCAGAATCGCCGCGGCCGCAGAGACCGCGTACACGATGCCGATGATCGCCTCCTGCGGAATGCGCGTCTCGCGATGCACGCGCGTGAGCGCGAACACCGCGGCGCCGATGATCGTGAATCCGAGCGACCAGAAGTAGCTGATCGGGGAGTGCAGCTCGTGTCCGGCGAGGTACGCGATCGTGGTGCCGAGCGCGGCGATCTGCGCGAGCGAGAGGTCGACGAAGATGACCCCTCGCTCCACGACGTGGACGCCGAGGTATGCGTGAATGCCGGTGAGAATCAGACCGGCGACGAACGGGCTCGCGAGAAACAGCAACAAATCTTTCGTCACTTGAGTGCCTTTACGAGATTCGCAACGTTGGTGTCGAAGAGCTTGAAGTAATCCTCGGTCCCACTCTTCGCACCGCCGACGGACGGATAGAGAATCACGAGATTCGCGCCGGTGCGCTCGGCGATCGACTGCGGCGTTTTCACGTCGAAGTACGGCTCCATCAGGATCGCTTTCACGCCCTGCGACTTCATGAGTTGAATCAGCTCGAACGTGTGCGCGGGCGACGGCGGCACGCCCGGCTTCGGCTCGACATAGCCGACGACGTTGAGCCCGAACGCGCGCGCGAAGTTCGGCCAGGAGTTGTGATACGTGACGACCTTCGCGCCGCGATACGGCGCGAGCGCCGCGACCCAGCGCTTGTTCGCGTCATTGATGCGCACCTTGAAATCGTTGAGGCGTCCGCGGAAATACGCCGCGTCCGCGGGCTGCAACTCTTCGAGCTTCGTCTCGACCTGAATCGCGATGCGCACCGCGTTCGCCGGCGAGAGCCAGTAGTGCGGATTGCCCATCGGATGCACGTCGCCCATCGAGCGATTCACGGCGCCGGTGGGGCGATCGAGGATCTCCACGCCGCGCGACGCATCGAGATAGCCCACCGAGCCGGGGCGGATTTTGTTGTTGCGGCTCTGATCGAGCAGCGGCGGCAGCCAGCCGATCTCGAGATCGAGCCCGATCACTTCGAGCAGATCGGCGTCGCGCAGCAGCATGAGGAAGCTCGGCTTCGGCTCGACGAAGTGCGGATCCTGATAGCCCTTCGCGATCGAAGTGACGTCGACGCGATCGCCGCCGACTTCCTGCGTCAGTGATGCGAGATCGGCGGTGGCGGTGACGACTTTCAATTTGCCGGCGGCGAAGAGATTTCCGGCGGCGAGGAGTGTGAGTGCGATTGCAAGTGATTTGATTTTCATTTTCCTAGAACACATGCGCGCCGTGCGCGCCGATGGCGAACTGCAGTTGAATGAGGAGCTCGTCGAACGACGGGCCGGTTCCGAGTCGTGTGCGGCGGTACTGGCCGCGGATCTGGCTGAACTCGGACGGCCAGAACGTCAGCGTCGCGGAGAGGCCGCGATCCGTGTTGCCTTCGAGCGAATCGACGGAGTCGTAGCGCGCGCCGGTGAACCAGCGCTGCGCGAATTGGTAATCGGCGGATGCGTAGAAGCCGCGCAGCGTGTCATCGGAATCCGCGCGGTGATTCGCGATTCCTTCGAATCGCGCGATGAATGAGTTGTAGATCGAGCGCTGCAGCGGCTTCCAGCGATACGTGACGTCGACGCCGGCGAAGCGATTCGATCCCGAGGAGTCCGCGGAGAGATTGCCGCGCGCCCAGCTCGTGCCGAGCTCGATGTTGCTGTTCTCGGAGATGTCCTTGAACAACTTGAGGTGTGCGTTGTAGAAGAGATCGTTGTCGGTGGCGCGCTCGAAGACACCTTCGACGTTGCCCGCGTACGCCTCGCCGGTCGCTTCGATGAACGCGTTCCACGGATTCGCGATCGTCTTGCTGACCGACACGCCGACATCGTTCAGTCCTTCGTCGCCGAAGAATTCGTGCACGACGAGCGGCTGATCGATCCACGGGCGCACGTGCGTGTGCCACGTGTTCGCCTTGCCGAACGTCGCCTTCGTCTTGCCAACTTTTGCGGTGAACCCTTTCGGCAGCGCGACGAAATTCGCGTAGCCCTCTTCGAGCTCGACGCCTTCGGGCGACAGGGCGAAGAAGAACTTTCCTTTCGCGTACGGATCGATGAACGCTTCGAACGCGACCTCCGCTTCGTCGAGTGCGATCGGATCGCGCGGCTCTTCGAGCGGACTGTGATCGCCGGCGTGACCGATGAACGTGCCGATCACGGAGATGTCGGGATTGAGCGCCTTCGCAGCGCCGGGATTCGAATCGTTCGCGACGGGTTGAACGTCCGTGAGAGAAGGTTGTGCGACTTCAACCTGCGTGAGATCGGTCGCTTCTGATGTTGGACCGGCTTCAGCCGGTCCCTTGAGTTGCTGAATCTCCTGACGGATCTCCGCCGCCTGGCGCAGCAGCTCATCGAGCTTCTGCTCGAGTTGTTTGATCTTGTCGTCCTGCGCGGGAGCGTCCTGCGCGAAGGCAGGCACCGCCGCCGCCATCATCAAAATGATGGGCAGGAGCACGCGATGAACGCGAGCGTGCATGAGGATTCCTCCTGTGTGGGAAAACGGCCTGAACGGAAAGGCAGGCTACGCGCGAGGAGGAGCGCGTGAGGCGAGGGCGATCTGCGCTTCGCGCGAGATCAGCGCCGGGAGGATGCTGACGAAGGCGAATGCGACGAGGAGTGGTGCTACGACTGCCGGGGCCGTCAGCACGACGCGATCGGCACCGATTGCGCAAATCGTACAGACGAGCGCCGCAGCGGGCGAGAGAACGCCGTGCTCGTCTTCCCCGGCGGGAATGAGGGAGTGTTGATGGAGGATGGGCTGGACCGCAACAGTTGCGGCTGCAAGGAGCAGCGCGGCCAGCATCAGGCGTCTCATACGGCGCATCAGGATACGCAAAGCGGGCGCGGCGCGCTACGTATTCCGTACTGGAATATGCATTCGGCTGCTACGATTTGATGACTTCGTTAGGAGAATGGTGCAAATGATCGAATCAACCACAGTGCAACAGGTCACCGACGCCGACTTTGATCAGGTCGTGAACGGCGGCAAGCCGGTGTTCGTCGACTTCTGGGCGCCGTGGTGCGGCCCCTGCCGCATCATCGGACCGATCGTCGAAGAGCTCGCGCCGTCGTACGAAGGCCGCGCGGTCATCACGAAGATGAACGTCGACGACAACCCGAACGTGGCGCAGAAGTTCGGCGTGACCTCGATTCCCACGCTCATGATGTTCAAAGACGGCAAGCTCGTCGATCGCATGATCGGCGCGATCCCGAAAGCAGCCCTGCAGCAGTTCATCGACCGGAACCTGTAAATGATCAGTTGTCGGTGATCGGTG
>DATKFO010000905.1:0-19670 GCA_035544355.1 Thermoanaerobaculia bacterium | reverse complement strand
CACCGTCCCCGAGTCGGGCGGGAGCACTCCCGCGACCATCCTCAGGAGCGTCGTCTTCCCGGCCCCGTTGCGTCCCATCACGCACCAGCGCTCGCCGCGCCGGATCTTCATGCTCAGCCCCTCGTGCACCACGCGCGCGCCGTAGGCCTTCGTCACGCCTTCGAGGGTCGCGACGTCCTCGCCCGAGCGGGGCGGCTCGCGAAAATCGAACGTCACCGCGTGGCGCTTCTTCGGCAGCTCGATCTTCTCGATTTTCTCGAGTGCCTTGACACGACTCTGGACCTGCGCCGCTTTGGCGGCATGCGCGGCGAAGCGTTCGATGAACCGCTGCTCCTTGGCAAGCATCGCCTGCTGCCGCGCGTACGCCGCCTCGCGGTTCGCCTCGCGCAACGCCCGCTCACGCTCGTAGAAATCGTAGTTGCCGGAATAGGCGGTGATCTCGCCGCCGTCGATCTCCGCAATCTTCGTGACGATGCGGTTCATGAACTCGCGGTCGTGAGACGTCATGAGCAACGCACCCTGACGGGATTTCAGATACGTCTCCAGCCAGATGATCGACTCGATGTCGAGGTGGTTGGTCGGCTCGTCCATCAGCAGCACTTCCGGCTCGCCCAGCAGCACGCGCGCCATCGCGACGCGCATCTTCCAGCCACCCGACAGCGCGCCGACGTCGCCGTCGATCCGCTCGTCATCGAATCCCAGACCGTGGAGAATCTCGCGGGTCCGGCTTTCAAGTGCGTACCCGCCGAGGTGGTCGTACTCTTCCTGCACTTCGCCGAACCTCGAAAGCACCGTGTCCATGTCGTCCGCGCGGCCCGGATCCGCCATCGCGTTCTGGAGATCCTCGAGCTCGTGATGCAGATCGCCGAGGCGGCCGCTGCCGGCGATCGCTTCGTCCAGCACCGAGCGGCCTGACATCTCGCCGACGTCCTGGCGGAAGTAGCCGATGGTCATACGCTTCGGCACCGACACGTCGCCCTCGTCTGGCTGTTCTTCGCCCGTAATCATCCGAAAGAGCGTCGTCTTGCCCGAGCCATTCGGGCCGACGAGCCCGGACTTCTCGCCGGGATTGAGCTGGAACGACGCGTCGACGAAGACGAGCTGCTTGCCGTATTGCTTGGAGATGTGGTTGAAACTGATCATGGGCGGGGGCGTGAACGCGTGCGCGAGTGACCGCATTTCGTCGCGACGGCGCAACCGATGTGGCACAGACACTCCTGTCTGTGCGCCCCGCGCAGGATGAACCGATGCACATTGGGCTCTGGCCTCCCAAGTGTGCACAGACAGGAGTGTCTGTGCCACATCGGCACGAACGAACGGGACGGCGGCGTTCCTATTCCGGCGTCACATATGCCCCGGTGATCCCGCCGTCCACCATGAACGACGTGCCGTTCACGTACGAAGCCTCATCACTCGCGAGGAACAGCGCCGCGTTCGCCATCTCCTCGGCACGCGCGAATCTGCCGGGCGGGATGTGCACGAGCCGGCGCTGACGGCGCGCGGGATCGGAGAGCAGTTCCTGCAGCAGCGGTGTTTCGACGGGGCCGGGGCAGAGTGAATTCGCGCGGATGTTTTTGCGCGCGAACTCGATCGCGATCTCGCGCGTCATCGCGAGCACGCCGCCTTTGCTTGCGGTGTACGCGATTTGCGGCGTCGCGGCACCCATGATCGCGACGAACGAGGCCGTGTTGATGATCGAGCCGCCGCCCGCACGCAGCAGCGCGGGGATTTCGTATTTGCAGCCGAGGAATACGCCTTTGAGGTTCACGTCGATGACACGGTCCCAGATTTCTTCCGGCGTGTTCGTGACCGAGTCGTCGGCGGGATCGAAGATGCCCGCGTTGTTGAATGCGATGTCGAGGCGGCCGAATTGTTCTTCGGCGAATGCGACCATCGCTTCGGCGTCTTTCGCTTTCGAGATGTCGGCCGCGAATGCGCGCGCGTTTTCACCGATCTCGTTCGCGGTGCCGTCCGCACTCTTTAGATCGACGCAGACGACCTTTGCGCCTTCGCGCGCGAACAGCAGTGCGGAGGCTTTTCCGATTCCGCTGCCTGCGCCGGTGATGAGAGCGACTTTGTTTGCGAGTCTCATGCTTGTTCGAAATATCTCCTGCGTTCCCAGTCGGTGACGACCGCGTCGAACTTGCGCTGCTCGGTGCGGAAGAAGTGGAGGTAGTGCTCGACGACGTCGTTGCCGAACACGTCGCGTGCAAACGCGCTCGCTTCGAGCGCGGCGATCGATTCGTTCAGCGTGTGTGGCACCTGCGGCAGATCGCGTGCGGCGTAGACGTCGCCTTCGAATGATGGCGGCGGCTCGATCTTGTTCTCGATGCCGTCGAGTCCCGCGGCGAGCGTCGCTGCGAATGCGAGATACGGATTCGCATCCGCGCCTGGCGTGCGGCACTCGATGCGTAGCGATTTGCCGTGGCCGACGATGCGGAATCCGGCGGTGCGATTGTCGTGGCTCCACGCGATGCCGGTCGGTGCGAACGAGCCGGCGACGTAGCGTTTGTACGACGCGGGATACGGCGCGTAAAACGGGAAGAGCTCGCGTACGTGCGCCATCCATCCGCCGAGGAACCAGCGGAAGACGTCGGACTCGTTGGCGAACAGCGCGTTGCCGTCGCGATCCCAGAGGCTCATGTGAATGTGGCAGCTAGAGCCGGCGTGGCGTTCGTCCCACTTCGCCATGAACGTGATCGCATGTCCCGACTGCCACGCGATTTCTTTCGCCGCGTGTTTGTAGATCGTGTGGCGATCCGCCATCTCGAGCAGCTCTGCGTAGCGCAGGCCGATCTCCTGCTGTCCCGGTCCCCATTCGCCTTTCGATGATTCGACCGGAACGCCGGATCGCTCGAGATGCGATCGGATCGCGCCGATGAGGAACTCTTCTTTCGTCGATTGGAGGATGTGGTAGTCCTCGATGATCCGTCCGATCGGTTCGAGGTTCACGAAGCTCTTGCGCGCGACGTCGTCGTACGAGTCTTTGAACACGTAGAGCTCGAGCTCCGACGCGCCCATCGCGACGAAGCCTCGCTCCGCGGCGCGTGCGATCTGTTTGCGCAGCAACGTGCGCGGTGCGAGCGAGACCAGCGCGTCGCGTTCTTCTTCGAGCACGTCGCACAGCACGAGCGCGGTCTTGTCGTGCCACGACGCGACGCGCAGCGTCGTGAAGTCGGGCACGGGGCGGAAGTCGCCGTAGCCGAGGGACCAGGAAGTGAATTTGTAGCCGGGGACGGGATCCATTTCGACGTCACACGCGAGGAGGTAATCGCACGCGTGCATGCCGTGATGCGCGATCTCGTCGACGAAATAGCTGGCGTTGAGCCGCTTGCCGACGAGCCGGCCGTACATGTCGGGAAACGCGGCGATGACCGTTTCGATCTCGCCTTCGGAGACGAGGCGGGTGAGTTGTTCGAGATCGATTTTTCCGCTCATGTGATGTCGATGTAGACCGTCTTCCATTCCGTGTAGTGATCGAGTGCCTGCAGTCCGAGCTCGCGTCCGACGCCGCTTTTCTTCACGCCGCCGAACGGTCCTTCGAGATGCACGCTGCTGCCGGAGTTGATCGAGAGATTGCCGGTTTGCACTGCGCGCGCCACGCGCAGCGCACGGGCGATGTCGCGCGTCCAGATCGAGCCGGAGAGTCCGTACACGCTGTCGTTCGCTTGCCGCACTGCGTCGTCTTCATCGCGGAACGGCAGCACTGCGACCACGGGACCGAAAATTTCTTCGCGCACGATCGCCATGTCGGGTTTGGCGTCGAGAAAAACTGCCGGCGAGACGAAGCAGCCGTTCCGCGTGCCGCCCGTTGCGAGCGTCGCGCCTTCCGACTTGCCGCGATCGATGTAGCCCATGACGCGCTCGCAATGCGCGGACGTGACGAGCGGTCCCATCTCAGTTTCGTCCGCGAGCGGATCGCCGACGTTGACGCGTGTGAACGCATCGACGAGCGCCTTCGCGAAGCGATCGTAAATCGTGTGCTGCACGAGGATGCGGCTGCGCGCGCAGCAATCCTGTCCCGCGTTGCCGAGCGCACTCGAAACGGCGGAGCGAACCGCGCGATCGAAATCGCAATCGTCGAAAATCACGTTCGCCGATTTGCCGCCGAGCTCCAGCGTCACGCGCTTGATGTCATCAGCTGCGAGCCGCATCACGTTCGCACCGACTTCCGTCGAGCCGGTGAATGCGAGCTTGCGCACGAGCGGATGCCGCACGAGCGCGTCGCCAACTTCTGATCCCGATCCGGTGACGACCGTGAACACGCCCTCAGGAAATCCGGCTTCGCGCGCAAGTTCTGTGATGCGCATCGCCGTGAGGGGTGTTTGCTCCGCCGGCTTGAGCACGACCGTGTTGCCCATCGCGAGCGCAGGCGCCGATTTCCACGATGCGATCGCGATCGGAAAGTTCCACGGCGTGATGATTCCGCACACACCGACCGGCTCGCGGAACGAGAGCAATACACCGGGTGCGGCGGCGGGGAGCGTCTGGCCCGCGATCTTGTTCGTCGTGCCCGCGTAGAACTCGAAGCAATCCGCGGCGAGGCCGACTTCATCGCGTGAATCGCGAATCGGTTTCCCGACGTTGCGCGATTCCGTGCGCGCGAGCTCGTCCGCGTTTTCGCGAATGAGATTCGCGAGGCGCTGCAGCACGCGTCCGCGCTCGCGCGTGTTCATCGTGTGCCACGGGCCCGACTCGAATGCGCGTGCGGCGGCGTGGACGGCGCGGTCGGCGTCGTCGCGCGTGTGGCGCGGGACGTCGGCGAGTGGTTGGTTCGTGGCGGGTTCGATGAGCGTCGTCATCTAAGCAAAGTTCACTCCGGGTGGAAAAAGCGATCGGGTCGTCGGACTAAAACCCCAAGAAAGGGGAAAAGCCATGACAAACAAAATCAATAACACTCCGCAACCACCCACCGGACTCTATCAGGGCTACGACAGTTTTCAGGGACAAGTGCGCGATGCCGCCGTCAGCGGAACGACGAACACCGTGGATGCCGTGAGCTCCAACCTGGTCTCGATCTGCACCGACATCGAGTCGGTGATGCAGGCCATCAATGCCAGTGCATCGCTCTCGGGAGGGTTCCTCGACGTCTCGGTCGATGCGAAGGCGAGCTGGGCTCAGTCGCTGAGCCTCACGAGCACGAGCGTCGCCGTCATCGTGCACAGCGTCGTGATGACGGGTCAAACCCAGGCCGACGTCTATGCGCTTTCGTCTTCGGTCACGCCGCCCACCTCGAGCAACGTTCAGGATTTCTTCAACGCATACGGCGACTCGTTCGTGAATCAGGTGGCGCTCGGCGGCGAGTACTACGCGGCGTTCGTGTTCAATTCGACGACCGCCAGCCAGCAGACCGAGATCACCGGGTCGCTGGCGGGCAGCGGCGGAGGGATCAGCGCCTCGCTCAGCGTCGCGATCACCAACGCGGCGTCCAAGTCGCAGACGAACCTCACGATGAGCCAGCAGATGCTCGGCGTCAGCAACCCTTCCTACCCGCCGGACGATCCGACGGCCATCGTCAACTTCGCGGTCGGTTTCGGCGGCACGAGTCAGTCGATCGACGCGCCTACGTTGTTGTGCTACGCGACGACCGGCTACGAGCACGTGCCCGACGTCAGCGGATTCAGCCCGATCGAGACGAATCGCAATCTGCTCGGCACTGCGACGGCCGCGCCGTTCGTCGACGCATTCACGACGCTGACGACGATGTCGAGCCAGTGCGCGCTCATCAAGCAGATGTACAGCGCGTATCAATACACGGGCGACTCTTCGTTCCTGACGAACGCGCTGCAGGTGACCAACGACCTCGCGGCGCTCAACACGCTCATCGCCGACATCGAGGCGAACGTCACCGGCACGTTCACCGCACCCACGTTTCCGAGCCTCGGCCTCGGAGTCCCGCTGGTGACGTACTCGCTCAACGAATCCTTCCCGGTCCTGCCGCTCGCGTCCGGATCGTTCTACGATCTGAGCCCGACGCAGATCGCGAACGGCGTCATGCCGGCGGCGATCACGATCTTCTCGGGCACGAGCGGGCCAGGCACCTCGTTGGGGATTCAGGTGACGTACAGCGACGGCACGTACTCGAGCCAGGGCTATACCGGCGGAACGCCACAGGGAACGCTCACGCTGTCGAACGGAGACTCGATCGCCTCGGTCACGATCATGAGCAACGGGGCCTGGGCGGAAGACGCTCAGATCACAACGGCTCGAGGTCAATCGATCGGCAGCGTTGTATCTCAGCCCATGAATTACGCTTTCGACGTTCCGCCGATCATCGGTTTTTATGGCGGTCTCCTTGCCGCCCCCGTCTACCCGAGCACGATCATGCTGGGGGCAATCGCCATCACGATGATGCCCGCACTTTGGGTGCATCCGATCCCGCCGTCGGCGGGGAAGCGCACTGCGCAACGGCGCCCGCGGCACCACGGCCACGCCCAGGCACAGGCGTAGCGAATCAGTCGGGAGCCGGCAACTCGGTTGCCGGCTCTCCGGCGCTCGTATGCCACGCGATCGCGGCGAGGACGACGATGCCGCCCGCGATCGCGTACACGGACGGACGTTCGCCGAGAAAAAGCAAAACCCAGATCGGATTCGCGATCGGTTCGAGCATGCCGGTAAGCGACGCCTGCGTCGCGGTCACGTGCTCGAGACCTTTGACGAAAAAGAAGTACGCAATCGCGATTTGGACGATGCCGAGGAAGGCGAGGACGCCGAGCGACTTCGGGGTGAGGGCGAGATCGTTCCAGACGAACGGCAGCAGCGCGATGGCGAGCACGGCGTTGCCCCACGTGATCGCGGATTGCGCGGCGTCGTGCTCGCGGCGCAGACAGAGAATCAGCAGCGCGAAGAAGACGCTCGAGATGAGCGCCATCCCGTTGCCGGCCATGCCGCGCGGCTCGAATTTGCCGACGAAGAAAAGCGCCATGCCGCCGATCGCGACGGTGATCGCGATCGCATCACGCCCGCGCATCGGCTCGCGCACGACGAGCGGCGAGAACAGCAGCACCCACACGACGCCGGCGTATTGCAGAAAGATGGCGTTCGCCGCAGTGGTCCACTTCGTCGCGACAACGAATGCGGTGAGGCAGAGTCCGTATCCGAGGATTGCGGCGATGAACACCGGCGTCGATCGCCAGCGCCGCACGCCCCACACGCGGCGGCCGAAAAACATCGCCAGCGCGAGTGCGGCGAAGAGCGAGCGGTAGAACGTGACTTTGAGCGGCGAATCGGCGATCGCTTTGATGCCGATGCCGCCGGTCGACCAAAGGAGCGCCGCTACGGCGATGAGTACGATTCCGCGGCGGCGCTCCGTCACGCGCGCATTCTAGTTCGTCGTATACGGCGTCCTGTCCATCCTCGCGCGAACGTCGCTCTCCGACGGCGGGCAAGGCTCCGCGGGCGGCGGAATCACGAGCGCGCATTCGCGTGCGAGGTCCGCGAGCGTGTCGATCTCGATCGGCTTGTTGAGCACGACCGAGACGACCTGCGGGTCGGTGAAGACGTCGGAGTTGGGATCGCGCATCGCGAGGACGAACGTCTTCGCATCGGGTTGTTCGTCGTGGAAGCGCGAGAGAAACGCTTCGGCATCGGGCATGTTCATGTCGATGACGAGCAGGGCATATTCGCAGTCTCTGATTCTCTGGAGGGCATCTGCCACGGTCGCTGCCGTGTCGACGCCGATCGGCTGGTGACGCAGGATCGTGAACAGCATCACCCGCATCACGTCGTGATCCTCGACGACGAGGATTCGCGGTTGTGGTTTCGGTTTCATGTGTCCGAAGATCTCAAGAGGCGTGCCAGACCAACTCATCAATTCGGCTTGGCGTACTCGTCCTTGTCGCCGGGGGGACCGCAGGTGTCGGGCTGCGCGCGCGCTTCGACGGAGCTGAGACAGCCGGTGATCGTGTCGAGGAGCAGTTCGATGTCGAACGGTTTACGCATGATGCCGGCGACGAGCGCGGGATCGAGTCCCTGCGGCTCGGCGCCGGCGGTGAGAATCACGACGAGCGGCCGTTCTTCCCGTGGCAGGAGTTGCAGCTCATCGAGAAATGCCTGGCCGCTCATGAGCGGCATCATCAGATCGAGCAGGACGAGCGAGTAGCGGCAGACGGAGAGCCGCTGGAGCGCCTCAACGCCATTGCGCGCCAGGTCGACGGTGAACCCGCGGCGGCGCACGACCGTGAACAACAGCGCGCGAATTGCGTCGTCGTCATCGACGATCAGCAGGCGCTTTTCCTCTCTTCCCATCCCGGACTCGAAAAAAAGATGAATACGCAGCAAATTCGCTGCCTACGCTCGTAATACTTCGCGTTTGTCGCGCAGAGACGTGCAATGCAAGACGCGCTCACTCAGCTGGACGAGTTGCAGAGTGGCAGAGTTGCAGAGTGGCAGAGAATGTTTGGGCTTTACCCCTCTGCAACTGTGCAACTCTGTCACTCTGCAACTCTATGTAACGCGGTGCTCAACCGCTTGTCCGCGCAGGAACTTCACCACGTTCGTCGCGGCGATCCGCGCCATCGCGCTGCGCGTTTCTTCCGTGGCCGAGCCGATGTGCGGGACGATGACGACGTTGTGCATCGCGAGGAATCGCGGATTCACGACGGGCTCGTGCTCGTAGACGTCGAGTGCGGCGCCGCGCAGATGGCCGCTGTCGAGTGCGTCGCATAACGCGTCTTCATCGACGAGCGGGCCGCGCGAGGTGTTGATGAGGTAGGCGCCGCGTTTCATGCGCGCGAGTGCAGCGCGATCGATCATGTGATGGGTTTCGCGCGAGAGCGGTGCGTGAAGCGACACGATGTCGCTCGTGGCGAGCAGTTCATCGATGGATTCGCCGCGACGCGTGCCGAGGATCTCCATGCCGAACGCGCGTGCTCGTGTTGCGACTGCGCTGCCGATGCGGCCCATGCCGATGATGCCGAGGTGCTTATTTTGAAGTGCGGTTCCGAGGTAGGCGAGCGGTTCCCATTCGACGCGTCCGCTCGCGCGCACGTCGCGATCGCCTTCGACGATCCGCCGCGTCACCGCCAGCATCAACGCCATCGTCAAATCCGCCGTCGCCTCGGTGAGCACGCCAGGCGTATTCGTCACGACGACGCCGAGCTCGCGCGCCGCGTCGATGTCGATGTTGTTGTAGCCGACCGCGACGTTCGCGACGATGCGCAGGTTCGGATTCGACTCGAGCACGCGCCGCGTGATCGGATCGGAGAGCAGCGTGATCGCCGCATCCGCATCCGCGAGGATCGTGATCATGTCGTCTTCCGTCCGGCCGTGCTCGGTCGGATGCTCGACCACGTCGGAGTCGATCGACACGAGCTCGCGCGCGATCGATGGGAAGTTCGCGGTGAGGACGACCGTGTGTTTCATGGGGCGTGCTTCATCGGGTGTGTTTCCATCGGACGTGCTTCATCAGACGAAAGGCGGAACACGGAACGAGGAACACGGAACACGGAACGGAGACGTGGTTCAGTTCATTCGCTCTTCTTCGAGATCAGCCAGCCCGCGAGAAAAAGAAATCCGCCGATTGCGAGCAATCGAACCTCGACCTGGATCTCGTCTTTCACGAGACCGTACATCAGGCCAATCGGCAGAATGATCATCCCAATCAACTGCAGGAGCCGACCGATTGTCGCGTTCATCGTTCCGTGTTCCGTGTTCCGTGTTCCGCGTTCTCCTAGTGATGCGGAGCGACGATCGCGAGCAAGTCATCTTCAAGCAAGCTCGCAGGCTTCTCCACCACGCGCCCAAGCTCTTCGTCGCCGCGATAGACGATGAACGTCGCGACTTTCTCGATGTGCTTGCCGTCGAGCAGCTTCTCGGGCTTGGTCTTCGAGCGATCCACCGCGACGAACGTCATCGGCAGTTTCAGCTCGTCGTTGATGCGCAGGAAGTGCGGGACTTCGCGCTGGCTGTCGGGGCACCAGGTGCCCATGTAGATCTCGACGCGATCGCCGGCGCGCACGTTGTCTTTGATCATCTCGACGACCGTCGCGTCGGGTTTGTAGTCCGATTTGCGCTCCGCGTATTCGGGCACGACGGCGAGCAAACGCTCGGCGGTGATCGGACCGATCTCCGTCGGCAGCG
The DNA here is from genome assembly GCA_035544355.1 of Thermoanaerobaculia bacterium. Lineage (GTDB taxonomy): Bacteria > Acidobacteriota > Thermoanaerobaculia > Gp7-AA8 > Gp7-AA8 > DATKFO01. The sequence goes on along the minus strand of DATKFO010000905.1, from coordinate 9,590 downwards.
GCGTTTTTTGCGGAGCCGCGAGTGCGGTCGCTGCGACGGCTGCGTGCTCGTCGATCGCGATGCGTTCGACGCGATCGCCGCGCTCGGTTTGGTCGACGACTCCCGACATTCCTTCGTACACGCGCGCGAAGATCGTGTAGCCGCCGTCGAGATGCGGCTGCGGCGAATGCGTGATGAAGAATTGCGAGCCGCCGGTGTCTGGGCCGGAGAGGGCCATGCCGACCGCGCCGCGCGTGTATTTCTGCAGATTGATCTCGTCGCGGATCGCGTAGCCGGGGCCGCCGTTCATGTCGTTGCGCGGATCGCCGCCCTGGATCACGAAGTTCGGCACGACGCGCATGAACGAGGTGTTGTCGAAGTATTTCTGCTTCGCGAGCTGTGCGAAGTTCCACGCCGTCATGGGCGCGTCCTGCGCGAGGAGCGCGATCTCGATCGCACCGCGCGTCATGTGAATCGTGGCGGTGTGCGGCGTGTGCGACCACTCGACGATCGCTTTGTAGTCGGGCGGATTCTCGATTGCGAGCGGCGTGTACTGCGGGCGGTTCTTCTTCAGATTCTGCTCGATGAAATCGGCGGCCGCGCGGCGGAGGATCGGCTCTTTGTCGGTGAGGAGCGAGCGCAGAAACGATTCGCGTTCGGGATAATCGATGTCGGCGAGCGCGTGAATTGCGGCGAAGCGCGCGTCGGCATCGCGATCGGCTTTCGCGCGCTCGTACGCGGCGCGCAACGTCGCGAGCTTCGTTTCCGCGGGCTCGCTTTTCGTCGCTGCGTATTTGTCGATCGCGTTCGTGCGCACGATGACGTCCGGATCTTCGAGCGCGCGGCGGATCAGCGCGATCTCAGCGTCGGCTTCATCGTCAGGAATGTTGCTGACGATGTTCATGCGCACGAGCACGTCGTCGTCGTTCGCGAAACGGCGTCGCAGCTCCGCGCCTTTCGGCCCGAGCTGCGTGCTCGTTTCGAGCACGCGCGCTTTCGCCCAGTTCGAAAGCTCGGCGGGGAGGTCGTCGGGGAAGTGCCGCGCGATCACACCCGCGGCGATCTCGCGCTCGACGCGCGTGCCGTTCGACGCGATGTCGTACAGCTTCTTGTGCGCGGTTGCGTTCTTCGCTGCGTACCAGCCGATTGCGTCGAGCGCGGCGGCGCGCGTGCCGGGATCGGGATCTTCGGTGATCGCGATGAGGCGCGGCATGTCGTCGGCGTTCACGACGTCGGGCGATTTCGCCGCAAGCCGCGCGATGGCGATGATCGCGTTCGTGCGCACCCACGGATGCACGTCGCCGAGTGCGGCGACGAGCGGTGCGTACGACTCGCGATCGCCGATGCGTCCGAGTGCCATCGCGGCGTACGCACGAGTGAGCGTGTTCGCGTCGCCGAGGAGAAGTTGAAGACGATCGCGCGCGGGAGCGTACGCGCGGCGTGCGAGCACGTACGTCGATTCCTGGCGAATCGCGGACGACGCGTCGTCGAGCGAAGACGCAGCGAGTGCGCTCGCTTCATCGCTGTCGAAGCGAAAGAGAAAACGAATCGCGCGCGCGCGCGGACCTTCGGCGCGATCGCGTGCGGTGAGCGGTGCATAGCGCGAGAGCTCGTTCTTCGCGAGCTTCGAGAGCGCTTCGACGGCTTCCGCGCCGACGGCGCCGTCGGAATCGAATGCGAGCTTGAAGAGCGTTTCGCTGCCGTCGCCGATCTCGCCGAGGGCGAAGGCGGACAGCTCGCGGACATTGCGATCGGGATCGTTCGCGAGCACGAGCAGTTGATCGACGCCGGCTTGCTTCTCGTTCGCGTCGCGCTCGCCGTTGCCGTTCGTGTCGACAAACGTGTTCGGGCCGATGCGCGCGAGCGCGAGTGCGATGCGCGTGCGATGCAGCGCGTTCGCATGCGTCGTCCACGCGTTGACCAGCTCCGCGTTGAATTCGCGGCGATCTTCGAGTGCGAGGACGCTCGCTTCCTCATCGATCGTCAGGCCGTGAATCGCGATTGCTTCGGGTGCGGGCACGGGCACGGGAGCGGGCACGGGTTTTTGGATGCACGAGGCGAGCAGGAGCAGGGAAAGCAGCTTGCGCATGGCGCCCGACATTCTAGTGGCCGTGTGACCATCGTCACGCATCGGTGTGCATCCATTCGCTTGCCATCGGACCGGCCACACGCGAGACTCGCGGCTGCAATGGCGCAACCCGCAATTGAAACGGAACGTCTCGCCCGCCGGTACGGGCGGCGCTGGGCGCTCGCGGAGGTCACGTTTTCCGTTCCCGAGGGGAGTGTGATGATGGTTGCCGGGCGCAACGGCTCGGGAAAATCGACGCTGTTCCGCGTGCTCTCGACCGCGATTCGCCCCGATCACGGCAGCGCGACCATCGGCGGATTCGACGCCGTGCGTCACAAAGAGGACGTGCGCCGGTTCACCGCTCTGCTCAGTCATCAGTCGTATCTCTACGAATCGCTGACGGCCCGCGAGAATCTCCAGGTCTTCGCCAATCACCTCGGACGCGGCCGCAACGGCGTCGTCGAGCTGCTCGAGCGCGTGACGCTCGGCGCGCGCGCGGATGATGCGGTCTCGACGTTTTCCGCCGGCATGCGGAAGCGGTTGTCGTTCGCGCGCGTCCTATTGCAGGAGCCGAAACTGGTGTTGCTCGACGAGCCCTACGGTCAGCTCGATCCTCCGGGCTTTGCGCTCGTCGACGAAGTCGTGCGCGAGCTCAAGTCGCGCGGCACGACGGTGCTGATGGCCACGCACCAGCTCGAGCGCGGCGCGAAGCTCGCGGACCTCGCGATGTTCCTCGAGCAGGGACGAGTGCATTGGTTCGGCAACGCGGCCGAAGCGGCAGCCCACGAGGTGCCGCGATGATGTCCAGGAGTGCGGTGGCAAAGCCACCGCTTTCTGATCCGGATCACAAAGCGGTGGCTGTCGCCACCGCACTCCTAAACACGCGGAGCGCCGCATGATCGCCGCGCTGAGCAAAGAGCTCCTCCTCCAATGGCGCACGCGCGCGCAGATGCTCGCAGTGTTCGTGTTCGGCGCGGCGTCGCTGCTTCTCTTCAGCTTCGCGATCGGACCGAATACCGACGCAATGCGCACGTTCTCGGCGGGATTTCTCTGGCTGGGTCTGCTGCTCTCGTCGACGCTCACCCTTGCAGAAAGTTTTCACGCGGAGATGGAGAATCGCGCGCTCGAAGGGCTGCTGCTCCTACCATCGAATCCACGTGCGCTCTATTACGGGAAAGCGATCGCAAACTGGCTGCAGCTCGCGATTCTCGGGGTCATGCTCGTGCCCGTCATGGTCATCCTCTACGACGCGGGACCGAAGCAGATCCTGCTGATGCTGCTCGTGATCATCCTCGGCACTGCCGGACTCAGCGCGCCGGGAACGCTTTACGCCGCGATGACTGCGCAGGTGCGGGCGAAACAGACGCTGCTCCCTTTGCTGTTGTTCCCACTAATCGTCCCGGCACTGCTCGCGTCCGTCAAAGCGACATCGCTCGCGATCCTGGGCGATCCGATGGAGCAGTCGCGCGCATGGCTCGGGTTACTGTTCGCGTTCGATCTCATTTACTGGGCGCTTTGCGGGTTGCTGTATGGACGTGTCGTCGAGGAGTGATGTGGCACAGACACTCTTGTCTGTGCCGGTTTGCGCAGTGCGGTGCACAGACAGGAGTGTCTGTGCCACATTGATGAGGAATCGCATATGACCGAGGTCTCGACATCGAAAACGCCGTACGTCTTTCTCACGCTGGGGGTGATTTGCCTCCTGGTGGGGTCGTACGTCGGACTCTTCATCGCGCCGCGCGAGGAGTACATGGGCGACGTGCAGCGCATCATGTACGTGCACGTGCCGACGGCGTGGAACTGGATGCTGGCCGTGATCTTCGCGTTCGGCTGCGCGATCGCGTTTCTGTTCAAGAGCGATTTCAAATGGGACGCGCGCATGGAAGCGGGCGTCGAAGTCAGCGTGCTGTTCGCGCTGCTGCTCTGCATCCAGGGATCGCTCTGGGCGAAGCCGACGTGGGGCGTGTGGTGGGATTGGGATCCGCGCCTGACCTCCGTCGCGGTGCTGCTCTTCGCATCGCTCGGCATTCTCGCGCTGCGGAAGTTCGTCGAAGATCCGCTCAAGCGTGCGATCTGGTCCGCGGTCGCGACGATCATCGCGTCGGTCGATCTGCCGATCGTCTACTTCTCGGTGAAGTGGTGGAACTCGCTGCATCAGCAGCAATCGAGTCCGCAGACCGTGTCGTCCGCATTTCATCTGCCGCTGCGCGTGAACGCGTTCGGCATTCTGTTTCTCATGATCGCTTTCATCATGCTGCGGACGCGCGTCGCCGCGATGCGCCTGCGCTACGAAACTTCTGCGCCGCCGCTCGTGGCGGAAGGAGAGCTCGCATGAGCGGAGTCGTCGTCGGAGGCTGGGGATTTGTCTGGGCCGCGTACGGCATCACCGCGGCCGTGCTGTTGATCTACGGTGTGAGCCTCATCACGAGACTTCGTGAGGAGCGAGCCCGCGCTGCTGCCGAGGGAGAACCAAGATGAGTGCTGTGACGCAAGCTGCTACCGCAACCGCTTCGACGCGGAAGAAAACCCGCCTCTTCATGGTCGGCGCGTTCGTCGTCGCCGGAATCGCGTTCGCCATCATCGCCGCGAGCGGCATCAACGAGAACCTCGTCTACTACTGGACGCCGACCGATCTGCATGGCGCCGGCGAGAAAGCATTCGGCGCCACGATCCGCCTCGGCGGCATGGTCGCGCCGGGCTCGATCGTCCGCAAAGGCGGCGGCTCCGGCATCGAATTCGACGTGAAGGACGCCGCCGGCGTCGTGCACGTGAAATCGAACGGCGTGCCGCCGCAGATGTTCCGCGAGAACATCGGCGTCGTCGTCGAAGGCACGATGTTCCACGGCCCGACCGGCAACTGGTTCCAGTCCAATCGCCTCATGGTGTCGCACAACAACGAGTATCGCGCTCCTGCGAAGGGGCACCCCGTCGACAAGAAGGAGCTCGAGAAGCTCATGAAGTCGATGGACGAAGGAAAGTAAATGAACACTGCCACGCTGGGACGCATTCTGATTCTCGCCTCGCTGCTCGTGTCGGCGGCGGGCGCGTTCGTCGGCTTCTACGCCGGACGCTCACGATCGGCCGAAGGGCTGAAGTGGGCGCGCCGCTGCGCTTATGGATTCGCGCTGTTGATGGGGCTGGCCACGTTCGTGATGGAGTACGCGCTGCTGACGCACGACTTCTCCGTCAGCTACGTCGCGCACGTCGGCTCGCGTGCGGTGCCGACGTGGGTGACGATCGTCAGCCTCTGGTCGTCGCTCGAAGGCTCGATTCTCTTCTGGGGATTCGTCCTCGCGATCTACATCGCGATCGCCACGCTTTTCACCAAAGGGAAATACGAGGAGTACATGCCGGATGCGATCGGCGTGTGGCTCGCGACCGCAGCGTTCTTCAGCTTCCTCATCGCGGCGCCGGCGTCTCCGTTTCATCTGATGAACCCCGTGCCTCCGGATGGACCGGGCCCGAATCCTCTTCTCCAGAATCACGTGCTCATGGCGATTCACCCGCCGTTCCTCTACCTCGGATACGTCGGCATGACGATCCCGTTCGGCTTCGCCTGCGCGGCGCTGATCCGCGGAAAACTCGGGCACGCGCTGCTCAAACCGCTGCGCGAGTCGCTGATGCTGCCGTGGATCTTCCAGACCTTCGCAATCATGCTCGGCGGCTGGTGGGCGTACGAAGTCCTCGGATGGGGTGGCTACTGGGCCTGGGATCCCGTCGAAAACGCGTCGCTGTTGCCGTGGCTCACGGCGACGGCCGCGTTGCATTCCGCGGTCGTGTTGGAACGGCGTCGCGTGCTGAAAGGCTGGACCGTCACACTCGTCCAGGCGACGTTCCTCCTCGTCATCCTCGGTACGTTCATGACGCGCTCCGGCGTGTTCAATTCCGTCCACTCGTTCACGCAGAGCGCGATCGGTCCGACGATTCTCGGATTCCTCGCGGCCGCGCTGATCTTCTCGATCGCGCTGCTCGCGATGCGCATCGATCTGCTCGAAGCGGAAGGCCGCTTCGAAGGCGCGACGTCGCGTGAAGGGATGTTCCTCTTCAACAACCTGCTCTTCGTGCTGCTCACGTTCACGGTGCTGATCGGGACCGTGTTCCCGCTCGTCGTCGAAGCGTTGAACGGCAAGCAGATGTCGGTCGGTCGTCCGTACTTCGATCGCATGGTCGTGCCGGTCGGAGCGATTCTCTTGTTCCTCCTCGGCGTCGGACCCGCATTGCCGTGGGGCCGCGCGACGCGCGAGCAGCTCAAGCGCGCGCTGCTGCCTCCGATCGCGGGCGCGATTCTTTTCTCCGGCGCAGGATTCGCGCTCGGCGTGAAGAGTCCGTGGACGCTGCTCACGCTCGCATTCGGTGGTTACGCCGCGCAGGTCACGATCGGACAGATGTTCGTGCCGTTCGTGCAGCGACTCAAACAAGGCGGCTCGCTCGGCAGCGCCATCGTCGACGCGCAACTTCGCCGCGGACGCCGCCGCTTCGGCTCGTACCTCGTGCACGCCGGCGCAGTCGTCGTGATCATCGCCATCGCCGTGTCGAGCTCGATGCGCTCGACCGCGGAGATGGTTCTTCACAAGGGCGACTCCGGACCGACCGCGGGCGGCTACGCGCTGAAGTTCAACGGCATCGAAGAACGCACGCAGCCGCATCGCATCGAGACCGTCGCGCTCTTCGACGTCACGAAGAACGGGAAAGAAGTGAAGAAGCTCGAGCCGCGCATGAATCAGTACCAGGGAATGCGCGAGCCGATCGGCACGCCCGACGTCTACTCGACCGTCGCGGGCGATTTGTATCTTTCGATTGCGAACATCGATCCCGCGCAGCAAACGGTTGCGATCAACGTGATTCACACGCCGATGGTGATGTGGATCTGGGTGTCGGTGATCCTGATGGGACTCGGCGGCTTCATCGCGCTGATTCCGCCGCGTGAGCCGCGCATCGTGCTCGAGAACGTCGTGGCCGGCGGAGCCGCGGAGACTGCATGAATCGTACGGTTCTCTTCATCGGACTGGCCATCGCAGCGGTGGTGATCGGGATCCTCTTCGTCGGACTCGGCAAAGATCCGCAGGCGATCGCATCGCCGCTCGTCGGACGTCCGGCGCCGGAGTTTGCATTGCGTGAAGTCGGCACCGGCAACACGATCGATCTCGCACAGCTGCGCGGCCGTCCCGTCGTTCTCAATTTCTGGGCGACGTGGTGCGGCCCGTGTTGGGAAGAGCATCCGGTGCTCGTCGCGAACGCGCGCATGCTCCAACCCAACGTGCAGTTCGTCGGCGTCGTCTTTCAGGACTCGGAAGAGAAGATCCTCAACTTCCTGAATCAGCGCGGCTCGTCGTACCCGACCCTCGTCGACGACAAGGGAAAGACCGCGATCGCCTACGGCATCGGCGGCGTCCCCGAAACGTTTTTCCTCGACAAGAACGGCACGATCGTGGCGAAGTACGTCGGCCCGATGTCGAGCGACGACATTCGCGTAAATCTCCAAAAGGCGATGAAATGATCAAGCGAATTCTGCTCGTGCTGCTGGTCGCGACGACGCTGTCCGCGCAGCAGCTCAAAGTTCCCGATGCCGAGCAGTTCGTCGGCGGTCCGAAGGGATTGCCGCTCGCCGGCGAATCGCTCGAGCGCCGCACGAGCGAAGTCAGCGCGCTGCTGCGCTGCCCCGTGTGTCAGGGACTCTCCGTCGCCGACTCGCCGTCGGAGATGGCGGTCAACATGAAAGGGCAGGTGCGCGAGCTCCTCGCGCGCGGCTACACCGAAGAGCAGATCCTCAAATACTTCGAGCTGTCGTACGGACAGTTCGTGTTGCTCAAACCGAAATTTCAGGGCGTGAATACGCTCGTCTGGCTGCTGCCGATTCTCGCGCTCGCCCTCGGCGTCGCCGTGGTCTGGATGAAATTGCGAAAACTCGAACAGGCGCCCGCTGCAAAGCCGGCGGCCGATGCCGAAGAAGCCGATCCGTATCTCGCGAAAGTTCGCGATCTCGTCAACGGAGGGAAGCGATGACCGAAACCACCGAGTGGCTTCCCGCCATCGCCATCTTCGCCGGAGGCCTGATCCTCGGCGTGATGTTCATTTTCTACACGCGCGGACGAAAATCGCGCCCGCTGGTAGCGGCAAACGAGCTCGAAGCCGAGCGCGACTCCCTGCTGCAGCAACTGCGCGATCTCAATCCCGATGCCACCGAAGAACGGAAGCGGCTCGAGCTCGAAGCAGCGGCCGTGTTGCGAAAGCTCGATCAGCGCGGGAAATCGGAAGCCGCGTCCGCGCCCGCCTTTGCCGCTCCGGTCGCTGCTGTCGCGTCGCAGCCGAATGCCGCGCTGCGCGGTTTCCTGTGGGGCGTCGGCTCGTTCGCCGCACTCGCGCTGCTCGCGTACTTCGTCATGAAATCGTCGACGCCGCGCGGCGAAGGAGAGTCGGCAGTCGGCGGCGGACCTCCGGGCGCTGCGCAGCCGATGCAGCAGCCGCAGGCGCAAGGTCAGGCCGATCCCGCGTTGCAAGCGATGGAAGCGCGCGTGCAGGCGAATCCCGAGGATCTCGGGGCGCGTGTCGATCTCTCGAAGGCGTATCTCGAGCGCGACGACTTCATGAAAGTGTTCGAGCAGACGCAGTACGTGCTCGAGAAAAATCCCGGCGAGCCGCGCGCGCTGACGTACCAGGCGCTCGTGCGCGTCGCGATGGGCGAAGTCGACAACGCGACGCGCATGCTGCAGACCGCGACGAAGAACGATCCGACGCTGCTCGACGGCTGGGTCTCGCTCGCGTGGGTGTACGCGCAAAGCGGAAAGATGGCGGACGCGGAGAAAGCGATGGCGTCCGCGAAGCAACAGCATCCGGAAGAAGCCGTGCGCCTCGATCAAGTCTTCACGCAGATGAAGGCGCAGATCGCGCAGCAGAAGCAGGAACCGCCGCCGAATCACCCGGCCGTTCCGCCGCCGCCCACGGAGGCCGCTGCGGCAACGCCCGTCCCGGCGCCACCGTCCGCGCCAACCGGATCCGCCAGCGGCGACGCCGTCCGCGTCTCGCTCGAATTCGCCCCGTCTGCGTCAGGGAAGAACGGCATCGTCTACGTCATCGTGCGCGCGGCCGGCGTGCAAAGCGGTGCACCCGTCGCAGTGAAGCGCCTCATGGCCGCGCAGCTCCCAACGACGATCGACCTCAGCCAGAGCGACTCGATGATGGGCCAGCCGCTGCCGCAAAAAATGCGCGTCGAAGCCCGCCTCGACACCGACGGCGACGTCACCACAAAAAACGCAGACGACCCCTTCGCCGCACAGGACGGGGTGGTGGTGGGAAGCACGATCAAGCTGGCGTTGAAGTGATGTCTCAAAGATGTGGCACAGACACTCTTGTCTGTGCACACTCGGGAGGCCGGAGCCCAGTATGCATCGGCTCATCCTGCGCGGTGCGCACAGACAAGAGTGTCTGTGCCACATTTTGAGACGTGCCTGTTTTGAGACGGTCTGGCATGTCCGTCGTGACCCAAAGCGGCGATTGCGATCGCCGCAGTCCAAAGTTGATAGACTGCCGCGCGTAGTCAGCCTGG
>DATKFO010000904.1:0-2197 GCA_035544355.1 Thermoanaerobaculia bacterium | reverse complement strand
GCGCGTTCCCGTCACGCGCAGCTTCCCCTTCTCCTTCGCCTCGCGCGCGGCGGCGCGGTCGCGTGCGGCGAGCGTGAGCGTGGCGATGTCGCCGGCGACGATGACGTCGGGCGACTCGGCGTTGCCGATGATCGTTTCGATCGTGCCGTTGTCGACGCGGACGTGCATCACTTCGTCGTGCGCTTCGAATTGCACGACGAGCTTCTCGCCGCGCGCGCGCTCGGGCTGGAACATCATGCGCAGCGGATACGACAGCCACTGGATGCGGAACGCCTCGCCTTTGCGGCGCTCGAGAAATCCCGCGCCGAAGATCGCGAGCTCGCGCATCGTCGCCTCGAGCTTGCGGCCGTGCGCGGTGAGCTCATAGACGATCGACGCGGCGGGCGGCGGCAGCACGCGACGCTGCACGATCTCTGATTCTTCGAGACTCTTCAGCCGCGCCGCGAGCATGTCCGTGGCGATGCCGGGGATGCCGGCGAGGAGATCGGTGTAGCGCTTCGGCCCGTCGAGCAGCTCGCGCACGACGAGCAGCGTCCAGCGCTCGCCGACGAGGTCGAGCGCTTTCGCGATCGCGCAGTAATGCTCATACGACCGGCCGGTCATCGATTCGAATGATACTCCAAGTCGATACTTGACTTTTCCAAGTTTAGAGACCAGATTACCAAGTATGAATGCACGCGAGGTCGTTCTTGCCCCGACGACGCCGACGAGCCCAAGCCTGCTGCGCACCGCGTTCCGCGCGCTCTGCACGATCGCACCGGGACTCGCGACGAAGCTCGCGTTCCGCCTCTGGTTCACGCCGTCGCGGCCGCGCGTTTCTGACTCGATGCGCGCGTTTCTCGCGACGGGTGAATCGCTGAACCTGACCGTGAACGGACGGCATGTCGCGGCCTGGACGTGGGGTACCGGCCGCACGATCGTGCTCTCGCACGGTTGGGGCGGCTACGCGGCGCAGATGCAGAGCTTCGTCGAGCCGCTGACGCGCGCGGGATTTCGCGTCGTCGCATTCGACGCACCCGCACACGGACAATCAGGCGCGAGCCGCTTGGGATCGCGGAAATCGACATTCTTCGATTTCGGCGAAGTGCTCGCCGAGCTCTCACAGCGCTACGACGTTGCCGGACTCGTCGCGCACTCGGGCGGATGCACCGCCGCATCGCTCGCGATGCGTGCAGGATGGCGCGTTCCGGCCGCGGTCTTCATCGCGCCGATGGCCAGTCCGCTCGCCTATCGCCAAATGTTCGAGCAGGCGCTCGGCATGACCGACGACGTCGCGCAGCGCTTCTCCGACGAAGTCGAGCGTCGCTTGAACGCGCGATGGGAAGAATTCGAAGTGCCGTCGCTCGCGCAGGCGATCGACACGCCGCCGCTGCTCGTCATCCACGATCGCGATGATCGCGAAACGTCGTGGCGTGAAGGCGCGGAGATCGCCGACGCGTGGCCGAACGCGCGGCTCGTCACCACCACCGGACTCGGACATCGACGCCTTTTGCGCGACGCGAGTGTCGTCGCCGGCGTCGTTCGATTCTTTACCGCTTCGTAAGGAGGCCCACCGTGAAGCATCTCTCGATCGCTCTGCTCCTGCTGTCTCTCGTCACGCCCGCCGCGCTCGCTCAATCGAAGGATGAACAAGAATTGAAGACCATCGCGCAATCACTGCTCGACGCCGTCGCGCACGGCGACACGATGGCGTGGGAGCGCAATCTCCATCGCGATTTCGTGCTCACCGACGAAGAAGGAAATCTCGTCACGCGCGCGAACATGCTCTCGTATCTGCGCGCCATCGCGCCGCGCGAGTCCGACAGGATCCGCCTCGGCACGACGATCGTCCGCCGCGTCGGCAACGTCGCGGTCGTGCATCATCGCGATCTCGAGCGCACGATGATCTCCGGAGAAACCATCGCCGCCGAATATCAAACGACCGACACGTACGTGAAAGTCGGCGGGCACTGGAAGCTCTTCGCCTCGCACGTGATGGCCGTGGAGCCGCGCAAGGCGGATCAGAAGTAGCCCACTGGCGCGATCATGGCATTGTGAGCCATCCGCTTCGCGCGCTGCGCCATCGCAATTTCCGTTTGTTCTTTGCCGGCCAGCTCATTTCGCTGGTCGGCACGTGGATGCAGTCCGTCGCGCAGTCGTGGCTGATCTATCGCCTCACCGGCTCCGCGCTGCTCCTCGGCGCCATCGGTTTCGCAGG
>DATKFO010000903.1:0-2265 GCA_035544355.1 Thermoanaerobaculia bacterium | reverse complement strand
CAACGCGTTGGTGATTCTCGGATGGATGATCGTCACGAGCTTCACGCTCGCCGAGGCGCATGAATATTCGGGAGGACGCGCGTTTGCGACGCTCATGCTCGCGATGCTCACACCGTTCGTCATCGTCATCGCGGCGGCGTTGTCGTTGTCGTAGCGTTACACTTTCGCGCTCCATGAAAACGTTCCTCCTCCTCGTTCTTGTCGCTGCGTCTGCGTCCGCCGCGGACGATCCCACGGCACTCGTGAAGTACCGGCAGAGCGACATGAAATCGATGGGCGCGCACATGAAGGCGATGTCGCTCGTCGTGAAGAAGCAGGTGTCGCCGCGCACGCAGCTCGCCGCGCATGCCGAGGCGATCCGCGGCCTCAGCGAAGGCCTCGGCGCGTTCTTTCCGGCGGGAAGCGATCCCTCGCACGTGACCACCGCCGCGAAACCGGAGATCTGGTCGCGCTTCAACGAATTCACTGCAGCCGCGCAAAAACTGCAGCGTGAAAGCGCCAAGCTCGCCGAGCTCGCGAAGCGCGGCAATGCGTCCGCGTTCAACGCGCAATACGAGATCGTGAGCGCCGCGTGCAACGAGTGCCACAAGCGATTCCGGACGAGCGACACCGACTGATGCTGCGCCGCGCGCTCGTCGCCGTCGTGCTGCTCGCCGCGTGCCGGCGCGAAGCGGTGCCGCCTCCTGCGCGACCTGCTGCACATCACGAAGCAAAGGCGGAAGAGTGGGACGCGCTTCCATCGCGCGACGCGTTCGCGGGATCGGCGGCGTGCAAGGAGTGTCACGAGAAAAACTACGAGCGCTGGACGCACGACTGGCATTCGCGCGCGCTGCGCGAGGCGACGCCGCGCGACGTCGTCGGCCGTTTCGATCACGCGCATTACAAAGGGCGCTCGAGTGAGGCGTGGATGGATCGCCGCGGCGATCGCTACGTCATGCGCACGCGCGGTCGCGAAGGGAAACTGTCGGATTACGACATCGCGTGGGTCATCGGGGGCAAGCGGATGCAGGACACGGTCACCGTGTTCGACGACGGACGCTGGCAGGTGCTGCCAGTGTATTTCCACGTGACCGGCCGCGGCGAGTGGGTCGATTACAACGAGGCCAAGCAGGGGATCGTCACGCCCGATCATCCGTTCTTCTGGACGAACTTTCAGCGCACCGCCAACAAGGAATGTCTCGATTGTCACGCGACGGGACTCGACACGCGCTATGACCGCGTGACGCGGCGCTGGACGACGACGTTCGCGGATGCCGGCGTCGCGTGCGAGTCGTGTCACGGGCCGGGCGCGCGCCACGCGGAGACGAAGAGCAAGGCCGACATCATCCATCCCGGCCACGTGCCGAAGGACATCGCGTTGTCGATCTGCGGACGATGCCACGGACCACGCGAGCCGGTCTATCCGCTGCTCGACATCAAGGACCGTTTTCGTCCAGGCCAGCGCTATGACGACAAATACCAGGCGCTCGTCATCGTCGACGGCTTGCAGCGCTCCGGCGAATTCTTCGCGGACGGACGCCCGAGCGCGTCGAGTTTCGAATACCAGGCGCTCTTGCAATCGCGCTGCTATCGCATCGGCGGCGCGACGTGTTTGACATGCCACACCGCGCCGCACAAAGAGCACGGCGCGAATGAAATGAAGAGCGGCGTGAACGCGTCGTGCGTCGAATGCCATAAGAACGTCGCCGCACAAGGCGCGGCGCACACGCATCATCGATCAGTTGCCTGCGTCGACTGCCACATGCCGAAGCTCATCAGCGGCGTGCTCGACAAATTCGCGGATCACACGATCGACGTCCCGAACGCACAGAACACGATCCTGCATGGAGTGCCGAACGCGTGTGGCGTGTGCCACAAAGACAAAGACGTTTCGCAATCGATCGCGCAGTGGTGGCCAAACTCCGGCGCGCGGCGTTCGAATCTCGCGAACGCCATCGACGAACGAACGTCGGCACAAAGTCTCGGCCCATTGACGACGGTCCTCCGCGATCTCGAAGAAGCCCCGACGCTGCGCGGAGCCGCTGCCACTCTCCTCGGCCAGCGCTTCCGCGCCGACGCATCCACGATCCTCGTCCCGCTCCTCAACGACCGCAACGAGCTCGTTCGCGCGAAGTTCATCGAAGCCCTCGGCTACGCCCAAGCCCGCGATACCGCGGATGCAATTGCTCCATTCCTCAATGACCCTTCGGTCCAGGTCCGCGAAACTGCAGCATTGGTCCTCGCCAGCTTCAATGACCCGCGCGGCGAGCCCGCATTGCGAAAACT
>DATKFO010000902.1:0-2228 GCA_035544355.1 Thermoanaerobaculia bacterium | reverse complement strand
GCTCCAACCCGGCACCCGCCTCGGCCGCTACGAAATCCGCTCGCTGCTCGGCGCGGGCGGCATGGGCGAGGTGTATCTCGCGCACGACACGCAGCTCGTGCGTCCGGTGGCGCTGAAGGTTTTGGCCGCCGCGCTTCGCGGCGATGAGGAGCTGCGCGAGCGGCTCGAGTACGAGGCGCGCGCGGCGTCCGCGCTGAATCATCCGAACATCCTCACCGTCTACGACATCGGCGAAGAAGACGATCGCCGCTTCATCGCGACGGAGTTCGTCGACGGCATCACGTTGCGCCAACGTTTGCTGCGCGCGGCGCCGAGCGCGTTCGAAGTCGTCAGCATCGGCGCGCAGATCGCGTCGGCACTCGCCGCGGCCGAAGCCGCAGGCCTCGTGCATCGCGACGTGAAGCCCGACAACGTGATGGTGCGCCGCGACGGCTACGTCAAACTGCTCGACTTCGGGCTCGCGCGCGCAAGCACGTCGAGCGATCCGGTCAAGCAAACCGACCCGTACGTCGTACGCGGCACGGTGTTCTACATGTCGCCCGAACAACTGCGGGGTCAACCCGTTGACTCGCGCAGCGACATCTGGAGCCTCGGCGTGCTGCTCTACGAATTGCTGACCGGCGTGCTCCCGTTCGACGGCGACAGCCCGAGCGACATCGTCGCCGCGATTCTCCGCAGCCATCCGCCGCCGCTCAAAGGCGAGGTTCCCGATCGGCTGCGCGAGATCATCGCGCACGCTTTGCAGAAGGAACGCGAGCATCGCTACCAAAGCGCCGGCGTGATGCTCGCCGACCTCGAAGAGCTTCGGACGACGGGCATGCAACCGTACGACGTCCCATCCTCCGAGCCGCGCCGGAAAACGCGCGAGAACACGATCACCGAGCGCATCAACGCCGAGTACACGCCGCTGCACAACCTGCCGCACGCGATCGCGCCGATCGTCGGCCGCGACGGCGAAGTGCACGAAGTCGTGTCGATGCTGCGCCGCCCCGACGTCCGCCTGCTCACGCTCACCGGCCCGGGCGGCACGGGCAAGACGCGACTCGGCATCGCCGCGGGCGCGGAGCTCGTGCGCGATTTCGAGCACGGCGTGTTCCTCGTCTCGCTCGCCTTGATCCGCGATCCGCTGCTCGTCGCGCAGGAGATCGCGGACACGCTCGGCATCACCGAAGGCGGTGCATCGCTGCTCGACACGCTCAAACAATTTCTGCGGGACAAGTCGATGCTGCTGATCCTCGACAATCTCGAGCAGGTGCTCGACTGCGCGCCGGTCGTCGCCGATCTGCTCACCGCCGCGCCGCTCGTGAAAGCGCTCGGCACGTCGCGCGCGCCGCTGCACATCCGCGGCGAGCGCGAATACGCGGTGCCGCCGCTGATGACACCGCCGAGCAACGCCGACACGGATGAATTGCTGCGCTACGCCTCGGTCGCGCTGTTCGTCGAGCGCGCCGCGTCGGTGAAAAGCGATTTCATGCTCACGCCCGAAAACGCGCAAGCCGTCGCGGAGCTCTGCGTGCGACTCGAAGGACTGCCGCTCGCGATCGAGCTCGCCGCCGCGCGCGTGAAGCTGCTGCCGCCGCAGGCGATGCTCGCGCGCGTCGGCAATCGACTGCAATTTCTCGGCGGCGGCCCGCGCGATCTGCCCGAGCGGCAGCAGACGATGCGCGCCGCGATCTCGTGGGGCTACAACCTCCTCGACGACGGCGAGAAGCGTCTGTTCGAACACCTCTCCGTCTTCCGCGGAGGGCTCTCGCTCAGTCAGGCCGAAGCCCTCGGCGGCGCGAATCTCCTCGATCAATTGCAGTCGCTCGTCGACAAGAGCTTCGTGCGCCGCGACGCCGACCACAGCGAAGACGAGCCGCGCTACACGATCCTCGAAACGATCCGCGAGTACGGACTCGAGCGCCTCGCGGCGAGCGGCGACGAAGAACGGATTCGCGGCAATCACGCGACGCTCATGGCGTCGATCGCGGAGAGCGCGCCGAGCGACACCGAGCGGCTCGCGCTCGATCACGACAACTTCCGCGCCGCGCTCGAATGGTGTCTCGCCGCGAAGGAAGCGTCGCTCGCGCTGCGCATCACCGGCGCGCTCTGGTGGCTTTGGTATCTGCACGGCCACTACGCCGAAGGGCGTCGCTGGCTCGAAGCCGCGCTCGCGTTGCCGGGACACGGCGCACACGCAGCGCGCGCAAAAGCGCTATGCGGCGCAGGCGCGCTCGCATTTCTGC
>DATKFO010000901.1:0-5458 GCA_035544355.1 Thermoanaerobaculia bacterium | reverse complement strand
ATGACGTCGAAGCCGCTGAGTCCCGGCATCTGCACGTCGAGGAACACGAGCTCGGGCCGCAGTTCCGCGATCATCAGCACGGCTTCGTCGCCGTCGGTCGCGGCGCCAGCGATCTCTACGTCGTCGCGCCGCCGCAGCAATCGCACGAGCCGTGCGCGTGCGAGGCGCTCATCGTCGACGATCAATGTTCGAATCATCGTCGGATCACGATCCGGATGTGCGTTCCACCCGCGCTCTCGATTTCGAGCGACGCGTTTGCATACATCTGCTTCAAACGCGCGCGAACGTTCGACAAACCGATGCCTTCCGCGGCGTTCACGAATCCGGGCCCGTCGTCGCTGATCTTGAGGATCAGCGCGTTGCCATCGACGCGTGCGCGCAACGCAATCTCACCGCCTTCACGACGGATTGCGATCGCGTGGCGAATCGCGTTCTCGACGAGCGGCTGCAGCAGAAAATTCGGCACGAGCTGATCGAGCGCGCGTGGATCGATGTCGGCGTCGTAACGCAGGCGATCGCCGAGGCGGACTCGCTCGATGTCGAGGTATCGGTCGAGCATCGCCAGTTCGTCACGCAGCGGAATCTCCTGCCGGCCGCTCGTTTCGAGCGACGCGCGCAGCAGCTCCGCGAGCCGCGTGACCATACGATCGGCGGCGTCGACGTCTTCGTGCATCAGCTCCGAGATCGCGTGCAGCGTGTTGAAGAGAAAGTGCGGATGGATCTGATTGCGCAGCAGCTCGAGCCGCGCTTCGGCGAGACTCGCTTCGAGCCGCGACGCGCGGAGGCGCGCGTCGACGAACCACGTCACGCCGACGATCGCGAAGTACGCCGCAACGTTCAGCGGAATGTTCACGAGCAGCGAGATCGAGCGCGGCGGCACGCCGAATGCGCGCAGCGCTTCCGTCGTCAGCGCGATCTTGAGCAGCGTCGCGCCGATCGCGATCGCGAGGTGTACGAGGATGCTGCGCACGCGCCGCGCGATCCAAATCACGAGCGGCGAGAGGAGCGCCCACGCGTACCAGCCAGTCATCGCGAGTGCGAGTGCTTCGAGCACGCCGAGGCGTCGCTGCGAGTACGCGGAGTCGATGACGAGCTGTCCTGCGAACAGCAGCGCGGCGATCGTCCACGCGACGAGCGCGATCGCGACGCGCTTCACTCCGTGACTCCGGCGAGGATGTCGAACGATTTCAATTCGTGGCCGAGGAAATAGCGGCGGAGCGTGCCCGCGAGCGAGCGGATTTCGAAGAGCACGGCGGGCGGCGCGTGGAACTCTGCGACGGGCGAGCGCACGATCGCGTCGAGCGCGCTCGCGACGTCGTTGCCGATCACGAACGCATCGCGCGACGCGCAGTTGTCGCACACGAAGCCCTGCAATTTGTCGTCGAAGCGCAGCGGGGGATCGAGCGGACCGCCGCATTGGATGCATGCGCGCAGCGACGGAAAGATGCCGCCGAGCTTGAGCATCCAGATCTCCGCGTACGCGACGACCGCGATCGGCGGCGCGCCGTCGAGCAGCGCTTCCGTTGACCGATCGAGCAAGCGATAGATCAATTCCGCGGGATCGTTCTCCGGCGCGAATGTATCGACGAGCTCCGCGATGTACGTCGCCGCGATGCTGCGCAAGAGTTCCTGCTGCGCGGGAAACAGTGAGCGCACGAGATCGACCGACTCGATGCGCACGACCTCTTCCGACTCGCGCTCGGCGTAGCCGATGCGCACCTTCGCGAGCGGCTCGAGCGCGGCGCCGAAGCGGCTGCGAATCGCGCGCGCGCCGTACGCCCACCCCTTGCGCTTGCCGTGATCGGGCGTGAGGAACACGACGAGCTTGTCGCGCTCGCGCGCATGCACGGTGTGCAGGATGATGGCCTCGGTTCGCTCGATGCGCACGGCGGAAGGGTACACTCGCGTGCGGCAATGCTGATCCATCCTGCCGAGGCGCGACGACGATTTCGCGAGTACGCGACTGACGAGATCACGAACGAGAATCTCGCGGAGGGATGTTTGCTGATCGCGCTCGGGGACAACCCGAAAATCGAGATCGACGTGTATCTCGCGGAGCTCGACGATCTCGCGATGCGCGTGCAACGCCGCTGCATCGCGGGCGAGCCGCCGGTCTTCCGCCTCGGGCATCTGCACGCGGAGATGTTCGACATCGATGGTTACGCGGGCGACGAGAACAACTACTACGATCCGCGCAATGCGTATTTGAATGATGTGATCGATCGCCGCCGCGGCATTCCGATCACGCTCGCGGTCATCTTCCTGCACGTCGCCGCACGCCTCGGCCTCAACGCATTCGGCGTCGGCCTCCCGGGTCACTTCATCGTGAAAGTGCAATTCGAATTGAACGAGGTCTACGTCGATCCGTTTCACGGTGGCACGACGCTGACCATGAGCGAGATCGCCGCGCTGTTCGGACAGATGAGCGGCGGACAGCAACGTCTCACGAGCGAGCACCTCCGCGCCTGGAGCGGCCGCGAAACCCTGCTGCGCGTCCTCGGCAATCTGCAAAGCATGTGGACGCGCGCGGGCGATCCGCGGAAGGCCGCCGCCGCGGCGGAGCGGATGGGGGAGCTCACCGCCTGATGCAGCTCGTCGTCACGATCTACGAAGAAACGTTCGAGGCCGCGCTCGATGCGATTCGTGCGCTCGCGCTCGATCACGACATGATCGAGTTGCGCGCGGAGAAATTCGGCGCGATCGATTTGCACGCGCTGCGTGCGGCGACGCGGAAGCCGATCATCCTCACGCATCGCGGCATGCGCGTCGATGTCGCTCGTGATGCGATCGCGGCCGGGATCGATTTTGTCGACGTCGAGTGGAGTGATGACGTCGCGATCGCGATTCCGGAGCGCACGGTGCTTTCGCATCACGACTACGAAGGCATGCGCGACGTCGAGGCGATCTTCGCGAACATGCTTGCGCGTGGTTGCGCGCACACGAAGCTCGCGGCGACGCCGCAAGACTTCGCTGACAACGAACGATTGCTCGCGCTCCGGCCAACGGCCAACGGCCAACGGCCAACGATCATCGGCATGGGCGAGCGCGGGTTGTACGCGCGCGTGCTTGCGCCGTTTCGCGGATCGCAACTGACGTTCGTCGCGGGCGGCGCGGTCGCTGCGCCGGCGCAACTCACGCTCGAGCGCGCGCTCGCGATCTACGGACCGACGCGCGCGAATCTGCGCGCGGAGAAAGTGTTCGCGATCGTAGGCAATCCTGCAGGACACAGTTTGTCGCCGACGATCCACAACGCACTCTTTCGCGAGAAAGGCGTTCCGGGCGCGTACACGATCGCGTCGATCGCGTCGTTCGACGAGATCACCGATGCGTTTCTGCGCGGCGAGCCGTGCGGAATCAGCATCACGGCGCCGTTCAAGGAGGGTGCGTTCGCGTTCGCGCAGCGCATCGACGCGGAGATCGGCGAGAACGCGCGTGCGTGCGGCGCGGTGAACACGCTCGTGAACTACGGAACGCACGTTCTCGCCGACAACACCGACGTCGATGGCTTCGCTGCAATCCTGCGCGAGATCTGCGGCCGCGATCGCAAATCGGTTGCGCTCGTCGGCGCGGGCGGCACCGCGCGCGCAGCGTTGACAGCATTGCAACGCGAACAGATGCACGTGATGGTGTTCAATCGCACGCCCGGAAAGCTCGGCGCACATCCGCTCGACGAGCTGCCGCGTTTTGATGGAGAAGTGGTGATCAATACGCTGCCCGTGGACATCGACATCGCAATCAAACCAGGCATGACCTACATCGAAGCAAAGTACGGCCAACGGCCAACGGCCAACGGCCAACGCCCCGACTTCACCGGAATCGATCTCCTGCACGCGCAGGCGAAACGCCAGCACGAGCTTTTCATGAGGATCTTTTGATGGACGCGACTGAATTCGAGCGGTTGCGTGGCGAGTACGACGTGATTCCGATCGTTCGCGAGCTCAGCGCCGACACGCTGACGCCGCTCGTCGCGTTCGCGGCGCTTTCGCCGGCGGGTGCCGAGGCGTTTTTGTTCGAGAGCGTGGAACGGGGGGAGAACGTCGGGCGCTACTCGTTCATCGGATTCGAGCCGCGCCGCAATCTCACGTTCGACCAATCGACCTCCGATCCGATTCGCATCCTCAACGACGAGCTCGTGCCGTTGCGCGTGTTCGGCGAAGAAAAACTGCCGCCGTTTTTTGGCGGCGCGGTCGGCTACTTCGGCTACGGGACCGCGACGTGGAGCGAGCGCATCCCCGACACGCATCCGAACGAGCTCGGCATTCCCGACGCGAAGCTGCTCTTCTTCGACAACGTGGTCGTGTTCGATCACGTGCGGCAGCGGATGTACGTCGTGGCTAACATCTTCACGAAAGACGGATCGCTCGACGATGCGAATCATCGCCTCGAACGCGCGATCGAGAAATTGCGCGCCGCGAGCGTCGAGCCGATCGCATTTCCACCCGATCCGCCGCCGGTCGCGTTCACCGCGAACATGACACGCGACGCGTACGAACAGATGGTGCGCGACGCGAAAGAGGAGATCGTCGCCGGCGAAGTTTTTCAGATCGTCGTCTCGCAGCGATGGGAGACGGACTTCGCGGAATCCGACGCGCTCACGCTCTACCGCACGCTGCGCTCGGTCAACCCGTCGCCGTACATGTTTCTCCTGCGCACGAGCGAGTGCACGCTCGTCGGCGCGTCGCCTGAGATGTTGGTGCGCGTCACTTCCAAGCTCGTAGAAATGCGCCCGATCGCCGGCACGCGTCCGCGCGGCGCGACGCACGATGAAGATCACGCACACGAAACGTTGCTGCTCGCCGACCCGAAAGAACGAGCCGAGCACCTGATGCTCGTCGACCTCGGACGCAACGACGTCGGCCGCATCAGCGCGAGCGGCTCCGTGCAGGTGAGCGATTTCTGCCACGTCGAGCGCTACTCGCACGTGATGCATCTCGTGACGAACGTCTGCGGCGATCTGCGCGACGACCGCACGCCCGTCGACGCATTCCTCTCGTGCTTCCCCGCCGGCACCCTCACCGGCGCGCCGAAAATTCGCGCAATGGAGCTGATCGACCAACTCGAATCCACGCGCCGCGGCCCGTACGGCGGCGCAGTCGCGTACTTCGGCTTCTCCGGGAATCTCGATTCGTGCATCGCCATCCGCACGGTCGTCCTCGCGAAAGGCCGCGCGTTCGTGCAGGCCGGCGCGGGAATCGTGTACGACTCCGATCCCGCGCGCGAGTACGAGGAGTGCGTGAACAAGAGCGCGGCGCTGCGGAAGGCGTTGGCGATCGCGAAGGCGGTGCTGCGCTAAAGTGTGGAGGTCCGGAGGTCCACACGAAGATGCTTTATGACGACCCTGAGGAGGCGTTTGCGGAAGCGGAACGGCGGATTGCCGCGGCGAAGGAGAAGCGCGCAACCTATCTGAATTTGAGAGCGCTTGGTCTTAAGCAAGTGCCTGAGTCGCTCGGGCAGCTCA
>DATKFO010000900.1:0-3471 GCA_035544355.1 Thermoanaerobaculia bacterium | reverse complement strand
AGTGAGGTCGCATTCGCAGGAGTTCGTTACGATAGGTTCATGAATCGCACGCTCGCCTCGATGTTGCAAGTGAGAATGGGCATGATCGTCGTGATCAGCGTCGCACTCCTGATCGGAGCGACGGCATTCGTCTGGTCGTTCGACGAGAACCTGCACTGCACGCAGTACACATCGTTCCGCATCGCGACGTTCGACATGGAGGCGCACGAGGAGGAGGCGATCGAAGGGCTCCCGCTCGTGTATGGCGCTCCGTACGCCGCGCCGCTGCGCGTCTACTTCGCCGGATCGCTGCTCGCGTTTCTCTACGTGCCGGCGCTCACCGCATTTCCCGCGGCTGCGGGGAAGTTCTCGAAAAAACTGTGGCGTCGCGTCGCATGGATCGTCGCGATCCTCGTCGCGCTGAACATGTTCCTGCCGGGCATGATCGTCGGCGAGAGATTTCGCTTCCTCACGATCTTCGCGGTGCTGTTGTTTGCGATTCCGACGTTCGTGTTGTTTCCGCTGATCGGGAGGGATCGGGCATGAGCAGAGACTCGAACGAGATCCACAGCCTCGATGAGCTGTCCGAAGAAGAAGCCGATCAGCTCTGGGCGGAGGAAGCGGAGCGACGCTTCACCGATTACAAAGCGGGAAAGATCGAAGCGGTTTTGGCGGAAGAGGTTTTCGCGCGTCTCAAGTCTCGCGACAAGTAATCCTCCTCAGTCACCAGTCACCAGTCACACCCACCGCGGTGCCGCCAGAGATCCCTCTGTCGCTTCGCTCATCGGGATAAACTCCGAGCCCATGAAACTCACGCCCATGCTCGAGCAGTATTTCGAGATCAAGCGGCAGGTTCCCGATGCCATCCTGTTCTACCGCCTCGGCGATTTTTACGAGATGTTTTTCGAGGATGCGGAGAAGGCGGCGCCGCTGCTCGACCTCGTTCTCACCGCGCGCAACCGCGGACAGGAGCATGAGGCGCCGATGTGCGGCGTGCCGTACCACGCCGTCGATGGGTACATCGCGAAACTGATCCGTCACGGCCTCCGTGTCGCGATCTGCGAGCAGGTCGAGGACGCGTCCGCGGCGAAGGGGCTCGTGCGGCGCGAGATCATCCGCGTCGTCACGCCCGGCACTGCGACGGAGAGCTCGATCGTCGAGCGTGAGAGCTGCTATCTCGTCGCACTCGATCCAACGAACGGTTCGCTGGGCGCTGCGTACCTCGACGTCTCGACCGGCGATTTTTTCGTGACGTGCTATGCGTCGATGAGCGATTCGCGTTTCGCTGATGACGTCGCGCGCTTCGCTCCGCGCGAGGCGATTGTGCCGCGCGGTGCGAGTGCAGATCTGCCGAACGTTGCGATCACATCCGTCGAGCCGTCGATGTTCGAAGCGAACGGCGCGCACGAATACCTCACGCGCCATTTCGCGACGCAGTCGTTGCGCGGTTTCGGACTCGATGGTGATGACGCGCGCGTCGCAGCTGCCGGCGCGGCGCTGCGGTACGCGGCCGCGAGTCATAAGAAGCCGCTCGAGCACGTGCAGTCGCTGCGCGTCGACAACGATGCCGATTTTCTGCAGCTCGATGCCGCGACGCTCGCGAATCTCGAAGTCCTCGATTCGCGCGATGCCGGACGTCCGCGCGCATCGCTCTGGAGCATTGTCAACGTGACGCGCTCCGCGATGGGTGCGCGCACGTTGAAGCGCTGGCTCACGCGCCCGCTCATGAATCGCGACGCGATCTTCGATCGCCACGACGCCGTCGATGAGCTGACGCGCACGCGCGTGGCCCTCGAGCAGATGACCGCGCGCCTGCAGAAAATCGCCGATCTCGAACGCCTCGTGTCGCGAATCACATTGCGTTCGGCGACGCCGCGTGAATGCCTCGCGCTCGCCGATTCTCTACTCATGGTCGAGGAGCTGCGCGACGCGATGGCGCCGCTGCAAGGACCATGGCTCGGGCTGCAACGCACCGCGCTCGATCCGCGCGAAGACGTCACGCGCCTCATCGCCTCCTCGCTCGATTCCAACCCGCCAATGAACATCCGCGACGGCGGCGCGATCCTTGGCGGCGTCGATGCGGAGCTCGACGAGCTCCGCACCATCGCGCGCGATTCGAAAACGATCCTCATGGAGATCGAGGCGCGCGAGAAGGAGCGCACCGGAATCGGCTCGCTGAAGATCCGCTACAACTCCGTCTTCGGCTATTACATCGAGGTCTCGAAATCGAATCTCGCGAAGGTTCCGAACGATTACATCCGCAAGCAAACGCTCACGAATGCGGAGCGTTACATCACTCCCGATCTCAAAGTCCTCGAAGAAAAGATCGTCGGCGCGGAAGAGAAGGCAATCGCGATCGAGCTCCGTCTCTACGATGACCTCCTCGCAAAAATCGCGCATCTCGGCGGCGCGATTCTCACGACCGCGCGCGCAGTCGGCGACGTCGACGCGCTGGCATCACTCGCGACGATCGCCGTACGCAATCGCTACGTGCGCGCGACGCTCAGCGAAGACGCGGAGATCTGCATCGAAGACGGCCGCCATCCCGTGATCGAGCAGATCAACACTGAGCGCTTCATTCCGAATCACACCGACATCGTTCGCGATCGCAACGGGATTCAGGTGATCACCGGCCCGAATATGGGCGGAAAGTCAACATATCTCCGCCAGGTAGCGCTTATCGTGCTGCTGAATCAGATCGGCTCATTCGTGCCGGCAGCGAAGGCGAAGCTCGGCATCTTCGATCGGATCTTCACGCGCGTCGGCGCGTCGGATCAGCTCGCGCGCGGCGAATCCACGTTCATGGTCGAGATGCACGAGACCGCGAACATTCTCAACAACGCAACGGACCGATCGTTGATCATCCTGGACGAAGTCGGACGCGGGACCGCGACGTTCGACGGTCTCTCGCTTGCGTGGGCAATCATCGAATTTCTCCACGACAATCCGGCGCGCAGCGGCATCACGATTTTCGCGACGCACTACCACGAGGTCACGGACCTCGCGAAGACGAAGCCGCGCGTCGCGAACTACAACGTCGCAGTCAAAGAGTGGAACGAACAGATCATTTTTCTGCGCAAGGTGATCGAAGGCGCGGCCGACAAGAGCTATGGCATCCAGGTCGCGAAGCTCGCCGGCATCCCGCGGTCCGTGATCGAGCGCGCGCGCGAAATTCTCGCGACGCTCGAGCGCCACGAGCGCGACCTCGTCGAAGAAACGCGCCGCCGCGGCCCCGCGCCACCGACGAATCAGCTCTCCCTGTTTTCGACGCGCGAGCACGACGTCGCCGAAGCGCTGCGCGCGATCGATCTCGATGCGCTGACTCCGCTCGAAGCGATGAATCGGTTGTATGAATTGAAGGCGAGGCTTTAGGAGTGCGGTGGCGGTTGAGCCACCGCTTTCTGATCATGGTCAGGAGAGCCGCGGCGTTCCTGGATGGCGGACTTATAGTCCGCCGGTTTTCGCGCGAATCGCGAGGCGGCGGACTATAAG
>DATKFO010000899.1:0-6101 GCA_035544355.1 Thermoanaerobaculia bacterium | reverse complement strand
TGCCGTCGCTGACCGTGAATCTGAATTACCCGTTTGATTTTGCCGACCCGATCTTCCGGCTGGGCAACGACTACTCGAAGGGGATCATCCTCTCGACCGGATACGTCGGCCAGCGGACCTCCGCCAACCTCGTGACCTGTCTGACCGACGGGCACCCCGGCGTGTCGGGCGGCGGCGTCCTCAATCGCCAGGGCGAGCTGGTAGGCATCCCGGTCGGACGGATGCAGGGGGACTATCGCTTCTCGTTCATCCTTCCGCTGCGCGCGGAGATGCTGCGCAAGGTGAAGTGATCGTCGTCAGGAATTGACGTCCGTAGCGCAGGCCTTCAGGCCTGCTGTGTCACGGGCGCCTACTCGCGTTTCTTCCTCAGCCCCTCCAATCGTTTCTTGATCTCCGCCTCGAGCCCGCGTTCGGTGGGCTCGTAGAACCGCCTGCCGGCGTGCGCGGGGGGAAGGCACTCCATGTCGGCGGCAATGCCTTCGGCCTCGTCGTGCGCGTAGCGGTAGCCCTTGCCGTACTCGAGGTCCTTCATCAGCTTCGTCGGGGCATTTCGCAGGTGCAGCGGAACCGGCTCGGCCACTTCCTGTGACGCGGCTTCGGCCGCATCGAGGTAGGCGCGGTAGACGGCGTTGCTCTTCGCGGCTACTGCCATGTAGATGGCCGCCTGCGCGAGCGCCGTGTTGGCTTCCGGCATCCCGAGAAAGTGCACCGCGTCCTTGGCCGCGATGGCGGTCGTCAGCGCGCGCGGGTCGGCGTTGCCGATGTCCTCCGACGCGAAGCGTACGAGCCGCCGCGCGATGTAGAGGGGATCTTCCCCCGCCTCGACCATCCGCGCGAGCCAGTAGACGGTCGCGTCGGGGTCGCTGTTGCGCATCGACTTGTGCAAGGCGGAGATCAGGTTGTAGTGCTCTTCGCCGCTCTTGTCGTAGAGCAGCGCCCGGTTTTGCGCGAGATCGGCCACGAGCGCGACATCGATGCGGCCGCCGGCTCCGGCGGTTGCGGTCGCGGTCTCCAGCATGTTCAGGGCGATCCGCGCGTCGCCGTTCGCGTAGCGCGCGAGGCCGGCAAGCGCATCGTCGTCCGCGCCGATGCCGAGCGCGCCGAGCCCGCGCTCCCGATCCTCGAGCGCCCGCCTCATGATGGTCACGACCTGCTGCGCCCCGAGCGCCTTGAGCACGTACACCTTCGACCGCGAGAGCAGCGCGGAGTTCACTTCGAACGACGGGTTCTCGGTCGTCGCGCCGATCAGAATGATGTCGCCCGCTTCGACGTACGGCAGAAACGCGTCCTGCTGCGCTTTGTTGAAGCGATGGATCTCGTCGATGAAGACGATCGTCTTCGCGCCGCGGCTCGCGCGCATCTTGCGCGCTTCTTCCATCAGCGTCTTGATGTCCTTGATCGACGTGCTCGTCGCGGAGAACTGCACGAACCGCGCGCGCGTGGTCTTCGCGATGATCCGTGCGAGCGTCGTTTTTCCAGAGCCGGGCGGTCCCCAGAAAATCATCGACGGGATGCGATCGGTCTCGATCGCGTTGCGCAGGAACTTGCCCTTGCCGAGGATCTCTCCGAGACCGACGACGTCATCGAGCGACTTCGGACGCAGGCGCTCCGGCAGCGGCGCGTCGGTCGGCGCGGGCGCGGGGCCGAAGTCGGCGGGATCGAAGAGAGATCCGCTCATCTCAACACAGCAACTGGAAATCCAGGTTCCCGCCGCTGATCACGACCGCGACCGGGCCGCGTGGTTTGATCTTTCCTGCGCGCAACGCGGCGAGGCCGAGCGCGCCGGTCGGCTCGATGACGAGCTTCGTGCGATAGATCGCGAACTTCAATGTGTCGAGCAGCACGTCGTCATCGACGCTGACGACGTCGCGCACGCGCTCGCGGATGATCGGGAAGTTGCGCTGGCCGATCGCGAGTGTGCGCGCGCCGTCCGCGATTGTTTTCGGCGGGTCGATCGTCACGATCTCGCCGCGGCGAAACGACTGTTCGCCGTCGTTGCCGGCTGCGGGCTCGACGCCGTAGACGTCGATGCTCGCGTTGAGCGATGTCGCTGCGATCGCGATTCCGGAAAGCAATCCGCCGCCGCCGAGCGGCGCGATGATCGATGCGACTTCAGGCCATTCGTCGACGATCTCGAAGCCGACGGTTCCCTGTCCCGCGATGACGTGCTCATGATCGAACGGCGGAATCACTGCCGCGCCGGTTTTCTCCGCGATCTCGCGCGCGACGGTGTCGCGCGTCGCCGAGGTCACGCCGGACTGCACGACCTCCGCGCCGTACGCGCGCGTCGCGTCGACTTTCGTCTGCACGGAGTTTTCCGGCATGACGATCGTTGCGGGGATGCCGAGGAGCTTTGCGGCGAGGGCGACGCCCTGCGCGTGATTGCCCGAGGAGAAGGCGACCACGCCGCGCTTGCGCTGCTCGGCGTCGAGCTGCAGGAGCGCGTTCATCGCGCCGCGGATCTTGAACGAGCCCGCGCGCTGGAGGTTTTCGCATTTCAGACGCACTTCGACGCCGAGAAGCTCCGAGAGCGAATGGCTCGGAAGCAGCGGCGTGCGGTGGATCCAGGGGCGAAGACGATCGGCGGCGAAACGGACGGCATCGAGATCGACGGCAAGGGCAGTGTTTGTCGCAGTCACCGGCCGTATTGTAGACTCGCGCAAACGTAAGTGGTCAGGCGGTTTCCGCCCGCCGATGATTTGATTTTTCAGTTATTGCGGAGTATCGTCGGCGGCGTCATCTGTAGACGATGTACCTAGGTCATCTTCGGGTTGGAGGTTGGGGATATGTGGAGATGGGTTACCCGCGGCCTGGTTCTCACCTTATTGACTGCGCTTTGCGCGTCAACTCTTCACGCGCAACAAGTCATCGGAGCTCTCGACTATCCGGATCCGGCTGCAGTGCAGTCGGGCATGGTGCTGGTCAAAGGCTGGGTTCTCGCTCCGAATGCCGTGACGCGTATCGAGCTTTTTGTCGATGATCAATTCCGTCATCGATTGAACCAGGATCTGCCGCGCATCGATGTCGTTGAGACGCATCCCGATTGGCCGGGCATCCAAAGCGCGCGCCCCGGGTTCCAGACTGGTTTCACGGCGAGCCTCTACTCGAACGGACCGCACACCGTCGAAGTTCGCGTCTACACGAGCGACGGAAAGATGACGCCCCTCGGCCGCCGCACGGTCAACGTTGACAACTCGATCAACCAATCGCCGTTCGGCTCTGTCGACATCCCCGACCTCGGCGCGACCTACAACGCCAGCGGTGCGTTCCCGGTGCTCGGCTGGGCCGTCGATACCGACGGCATTGCTCGCGTCGACGTCCTCATCGACGAGACCGTGATGCAGAGCGCGATCTACAGCGATGCGCGCCCCGACGTCGGCAATTCGTTCCCGGATCTTCCCGCCGCGCAGTTCAGCGGATTCATCGCGAACGTCGAGACCACGCGCATTCAGGATGGCGTCCATCAATTAGCCGTGCGCGCCGTCGATCGATTCGGCGTGTCGAAAGAAATCGGCCGCCGCACCGTGCAGGTCTTCAACTCCAACGAGAACTTGCGTCCGTTCGGCTACGTCGATGAGCCGAAGCGCGACGCGACGCTCTTCGGAACGTTGTGCGATGGCGGCGACGGCGGATTCTCACCGCCGATTCGTCCGAACGCGTACATCACGCCGGTTCGCGGCTGGGCGCTCGACCTCGGCACGCGCACGGACATCGGACACGTCAGCTACGCCGAGCTGCTCGTCGACGGCGTGAAATATCTCTCGACCGACAACTGCGGATTCCTCTTTGGCGGATTCGCGAATTGCTACGGCATGCCGCGCTACGACGTGCAGCGCTATTACCCGACGTATTTCGATGCGCCGCGCGCGGGCTTCCTGTTCACGCTCGACGTCGGCGCGCTCATCAACCTCGGTGTTCGCCAGGGACCGCACGTGTTGAAGGTGCGCGTCGGCGATCAGCAGCAGACGTTCAGCGATCTGCCGACCCGCGATGGAATCCCGGTGTTCTTCAAGTGCTCCGAGACGGTGAACGAAGTTCCGGTGCGCGGCTTCATCGACATCCCGGCTTCGTTCGACTATGTCAGCGGGAACGTCGTCTTCCAGGGATGGGCGTTCAAAGACAACGCGTCGATTCTCGGAGTCGACATCATCATCGACGGCCTCTTCATCGGCCAGGCGCAGATCGGTTTCCCGCGCACGGACGTGCAGCAGCAATATCCGCACGTGTTCACGTCGCTCCTTTCGGGCTGGCGGTTCACGATGGACACGACCAAGTTGAGCAACTCGCGTCACCGCGTCACCGCGCGCGTCGTCGACCTCAACGGCAATCGGAACGAAGTCGCATCGCAGGACTTCTACGTCCAGAACAACAGCATTCCCTGAACTTTCCCCGCTTTGCAGAGACGACAAAGCCCGGCGTAAGCCGGGCAATTCGTTTTAGCGGACAAGCTGAGAGCATGTCCTACGTAGGGCCGCCTCTCAGGCGGCCGCTTAGAACAACTTCAAAAACACGACATCCGCCACGAACCCATCCTGCGCGTTGCGCCCGATCGTCTTTCCGATGTCGAGCCGCAACAACGTTCCGTAGGGTCCGACCGTTTGTCCCGCAATGCCGATTCCCTGGAATGGCTCGCGGCGATAGCCGGCCACGGCGTCGTCGATGAGCGCGTGGTCATAGAACGCCTCGAGTCGGAACTGCTGCGAGAAGACGAAGCCGTACGAGAAGTGTCCGATGATCGCCTGCTCCGCGCGAACGGATCCTGATTCGACGCCGTGCACGCGCTGGCCGCCGAAGAATCCGAGCTCGTATTTGGAGAAGCGATCGAGGCGCTGGCCGTCGAGATAGTTGATGTCGACGCTGATGCGCTGGAACTTCGGCAGGTAGAAGCTCTTGCCGAATGACGCGCCGAAGCGCGTGAACGTTTTCTGGGCCGGGTCGAACTCCGCGAGATTGCCCCACGGCTCCCACTTCGTGCGCTTGTTGTAGTCGTAGAAGCCGGAGACGCTGTAGCCCCACCGCGCGTACTGCGCGGAGATCGACGGGCCGAGGAGGAACGTATTCGTCGGGACGCGATATCCCGGCGCGGTCTCGTCGCCGACTTTGTACGAGTAATGCGCGAGCTGGAACGACACATCGACTTTGCCGAAGTTCAGGAACGGATGTCCGGCGCGCAGGATGAGTGACACCGGCAGCACCTTCACCGCTTCGTCTTTGCGCTCCTCGCCGCCGCGGAAGATCGTGTTCTCGACCGGAATCGCGATGCCGAAGAAATCGGCGCCGAGGTTCGTGTGCGTGTTCGCGACGTTCGGATGCGTCGCGTTCGCCGCGACGATCACGCCCGCGAAGAACACATTCGTCTGAATGCCGCGCTTGAAGAGATCGAAGTTGAAGTAGTCGACGCCGCCGAGCGGCACGATCGGATATTCGAGACCGGCGTCGTGATGGATGCCGCCGAGCATGAAGAGGCGTGACGTATCGAAGCCTTCCTTCACGACGCGCTCGCCATCATCGCGCCGCTCGAGATATCGCAACCCCGCCTCGGTCTCGCGCACCATGCGCGCATCCGATTTCGAAACTTCCGCGAGCGACGTCGCGAAGTCTTCGGGATCGAGCCGGAAGTTCGTGAACGTCGTGTTGCGCTGCACGATCGTCGAGCGTCCCGCCGCGGAAACCGCTTGCTGCGCTTCGACGATGTACGGCAGCCAGATGATCGCGCGCGGATCGAGCTTCGCCGCTTCGTCCTTCGACAACGACGCCTTCGTCTCGCGCGAGAACGGCACGAAGTCGACGCGCTCTTCGTTTGACAACACTTCACCCGTGAGGTGCAGCTGAATCATCGAGATGCGGATGCGCGCCCACGTGCGCGAGTCGATCCACACCGTGCCGCGATACAGCGGCAGATCCGCGGGTGCATTCGGCGGTGGCTCGAAGCGCACTTCGTAGACGTGGTAGCCGCCGAGGTCCGTGTCGCGGATGAGCTGGTACCGGTATTCGTTCGTCAGGTGAATGTCGAGCGGAAGCTGCGTGACTTTTTCCGGCTGGATGAGCGGTAGCTCGGGGATGCGGCCGTACTTCCACTTCACGCCGTTGATGAGAAAGTT
>DATKFO010000898.1:0-2312 GCA_035544355.1 Thermoanaerobaculia bacterium | reverse complement strand
TCGGCGGGCACGTCGCCGATCGTCATGATCGGCGGCGTGTGCTCGTGATCACGCAGACGCTGTCGATGGTGCTCGCGTCCATCCTCGCGGCGATCACGCTCACCGGCGTCGTGCGCGAGTGGCACCTCTTCGTGCTCGCCTCGCTCCTCGGCATCGTCAACGCGTTCGACATTCCGACGCGGCAGTCGTTCCTCATCGAGATGGTCGATCGCGACGATCTGATCAACGCGATCGCGCTGAACTCGTCGATGTTCAACGGCGCGCGCATCGTCGGTCCCGCCATCGCCGGATTGCTCGTCGCTGCGATCGGCGAAGGATGGTGCTTCTTCGCGAACGCGGTCAGCTACATCGCCGTGATCGCAGGACTGGTGATGATGCACGTACGCACGATTACGGCGCCGAAACGTACCACGTCCGCGGTGGGCAACATCATCGAAGGATTTCGCTACGTCGCCGTGACGTCGCCGGTGCGCGCGCTGCTGGTCATGATTGGAGTCATGAGCTTCACCGCGATGCCATACACCGTGCTGATGCCGGTGTTCGCCGATCGCATTCTGCATTCGGGCGCGCGCGGCATGGGAATCCTGATGGGCGCCTCGGGCATCGGCGCGCTGTTCGGCTCCATCATGCTCGCGATGCGCACGACGCTGAAAGGACTCGGGCGCTGGGTCGCCGTCGCGACGGGCGCGTTCGGCGCGATGCTCATCGTCTTCGCGTTCTCGCGCTCGTTCGCGTTCTCAGCGATCGCGCTCGTTCCCGCGGGCATGGCGATGATCGTCGCGATGGCGTCGTCGAACACGCTCATTCAATCGATGGTGCCCGACGCGCTGCGCGGGCGCGTGATGTCGGTCTACTCGATGATGTTCATGGGCATGGGCCCGTTCGGCGCGCTGCTCGCGGGCAGCATCGCGGAGCGCATCGGCGCACCCGCAACAGTCGCCGCCGGCGGCGCGATCACGATCATCGCGGCGATCGTGTTCAGCCTTCGCTTGCCGTCGCTGCGCGATGTTGCGAGGGAGTTGATCCTCGCGCAGCAGGAGCCAACAGCCTAGTGATCGGTGGTCGGTGATCAGTGATCGACGCGGCTTCTTGTGAAGAGGAACCTCATCGATCACCGATCACAGACAACCGATCACTTTTCTGATCACTTTTTCCCGATGAACGCGACGATGTCATTCGACAGCGCATCCGCCGACGGGCGATACAAATACATCATGTGTCCGCCGTGGTAGTCCTTGATCGTCAGGCGATTCGCGTCGATGCCGCTGTGCTCGAGCATGTAGCGCGTCGCGAAGTATGACGTCGTGAGATCGTCGTAGCCCGCGGCGGCAAACACGCGCAGCGCTTCGTTGTCTTTCGTTCCCTGCGCGAGTGCGGCCGTCACGTCGACGAATCCCGCGAATGCGCCGCGGCGGTTCGCGGGGCGCTTCCACTTGTTGCCCGCTTCGCCGCTTTGCGGCAGGTAGCGCTTGTCGGTTTCGACGCCGAGCTCGTTGCGGAGATACGTTTGGAACAGTGCGACGTAGATCGGGCCGGTCTTCGCGTTGAACGGATCGCTGTCGGGATACTCGCCGGCGTCATCGAGCTCGTCCTGGATGTAGCGGCCGTCGAGCAGTCCGACGGATTTGCCTTCGTCGCGCAGCAGCTCTTTCGTGAAACGAATTGCGTTGATGCGCAGATTGCTGCGGAGGATGTACTGCTTCGAGAGGCCGGTGTAGCGATGGAGTTGTTCGGCGATGCGCTCCTGATCCGCCTTCGGAAGGTTGTCGCCCTGGAACAGCGCGACGAGGTAATCGCTGCCTGCGAATTTCTCGACGTCGCGCAGCAGCGTCTCGAGATCCTTCGGCGCGTCGGGAAGTTTGTGGTGATAGAACGCGGTCGCGGCGAGCGCGGGAAGATGCGTCGCGAACGCGAGATCGTTGCCCGCCGTGATGAACGGCAACGTGCCCATGTTGAGCGCGGGCGAGATCAGCACGACGCCGTTGATGCCGATGCCGAGCTCGCCCTGCAGGCGCGGGACGAGCAGCGCGGAGCGGATGCCGCCGTAACTTTCGCCGAGGATGTACTTCGGGGAGTTCCAGCGATTGTGTTGTGTGAGGAAGGCGCGGATGAAATCCGCGACGGATTCAGCGTCCTCGTCGTAGCCCCAGAAATCCTCGTCCTTCTTCTCGCCCAGGGCGCGGCTGTAGCCGGTGCCGATCGGATCGACGAACACGAGGTCGGTCGCGCGGAAGATCGTCGTGGGGTTGTCGCGCAGCTTGTACGGCGGCGCCCCCGGATCCGAGGCGTCGCTCGGGATGTCGATCACCTTC
>DATKFO010000897.1:0-2418 GCA_035544355.1 Thermoanaerobaculia bacterium | reverse complement strand
CGGATAGAGCACGAGCGCGTGCGACAACGCGAGCACTCCGATTGCGGCGAGCGGCGAGTAGGGCCAGAGGAGAACGAGCGCGATCGGCGCGATGAGCGCGAAAAGAAGAATGCAGTGTCGCGGTTTCAGGATGCACGACACGATTGCGTTGAGCGCGAGGATGCCGAGGAATTGCCAGGCGATGTAGCGGATCCATGTGGGCGATTGCGTGTAGTACGCGGCGGCGAGCGCGTACAACGTCAACGTCGCGATCGAGGTGGCTTGCTGCCCGGGCACTTTCGCGACGCGACGGATCAGCGGACCGAGCGTGTGGAGCGGAAGCTGGATCACGATGAGCGAGAGCGGAATCGCGATGAGGAATCCGACTTGTGCTGCGAGAAATGCGATGAGCGTCGCGAGCATCCAGAGCCCGGTCGTGAAGTTCTCGAGCGTGCTCTGATCGCGATCGATCATGAGCATCAGTCCGCGCACGGGTTGCGGTTTCGCGAAGCGATAGCGCAGCGACGCGAACAAACGGAACAGCGCGTAGTGATGCCGCGACGGCAGCCAGCGCGCTTCGGCGCGATCGCGCACGACGTTCACGCGAGCTCCTCCGAGTACGGCTCGAACGTGAACCACTGGAACCAGCTCTCCGCGATCACGTGCTCGAGGTGCGCGATCCACTGCGCGACGGCGCGCTCGAACGATTCCGCGCGATCGCGCGTGCGGATGACTTCGATCGGCGCGCACGAGATCAGGCGATAACGACGACGTCCGACGCGCACGACGAACAGCGGAAAGATCGGCACGCGCGCTGCCATCGCGAGCGCGAACGGGCCGGCGGGAATCTGGATCGATTTGCCGAACAGCGTCGCCGGAATCGCGGCGATGCCCGGCGTCACGCGATCACCCTGGATCGCGACGATCTCGCCGCGACGCACCGCATCGAGCAGATCGAGCGCGAGATCCGTTGCGCGCGTGCTGAAGTCGATCTTCAAACCTTCGGCGAGTCGCTCGTGCTGAGCTTCTTCGAACTCGCGCGTCTGCGGATCGGTCTCCGGCGCGCGCACCATCACGATCTTTCGCGACGAGGTTTCGGCGAAGAGCTGCGCGCCGAGGTCGTAGCTGCCCATGTGCGCGGTCAGCATGATTGCGCCGCCTTCACGCGATTGCAGTTGCTCGAAATGCTCGATGCCGGCGAACTCCCAGTCGGGCGTCGCGCGCGTTTCCTTGAAGCGCACGTTGTCGGTGATCGTCCACGCGAAATTCCAGAACACGCGATACGCGCGAAGGAAATTTGCGAGCGGCGACGAGCCGGGCTTGATCGCGGTGAGGTTGCGCATCACGCCGCGGCGTCCCGGTCCCCACAGCAGAAAAAAGAGCGACCAGAAGGCCATGACGATCGGCTCGAGCCACATCGGCACGTTGAATACGGCCCAGCGGAGAACCTGCCGCCAGAAGACTCCCTTGACGAGAAACCGCCGCCACCAGGTCACGTGTGAATGATCTCGCTCAATTTGCGATCGACGGACGGAAGTTCGGAGCGCAGCATGCGAAACAGAGCGCTCTGCATCAGCGAGTCGTCGCCGGGATAGGTCGGGATGAAGTGCAGCGGGAAGCGCTCGAAGATGTCGCGATCGGCGCGCTTGCGCAGACGCTGCACCTGCTCGCGTTTACGCGCGAGGCGCGGCTCGTTCGCGATGACCCAGTCGAGCGCGCGGAACTGCATGGTCGTGAGCGGATCGTCGATCGATGCGAGCGGACGTGCGCCGACGAGCTTGCGCTTCACGCGGCGCAGAAAATTGCGCGTCGTCGGAGGCACGACGACGCCGAACCCGCGCGCGAGCTCGCCCGCGCGCGGATTGCGCGTCGTTGCGTAGTGATGCAGGCGATGCAGATATGCGTAGAGCACGGACGCGATGCTGTCGCGCAGGTTCTCGAAATTCTTGATCGCGGTTTGTAGTGCGTTGCGCTCGAAGAGCACGCCGCGCTCGAAATTGCCGAGGCGGTTGCTCGTTGCGCTCGAGGCGTGGCGGACGAGCGCGTGCGGCTCGTACAACACGCGATTACCGCTGAGCCACGTGCGCCAGCCGAAGTCGACGTCTTCGAGATACGCGAAGTAATCGTCGTCGAACGCGCCGAGCTTCATCAGCGGCTCGCGGCGCGAGATCATGTTGCCGCCGCATGCGAACAGGATCTCGTCGCCCGCGGCCGGCTCGTTGCGCGTGCCGAGCGGATCGCGAAAACCGGTTTGAAACGCGTGGCCGTCGAACGTCAGCACGCCGCCGATGAAATCGATCAGCTTGCCGTCTAGGTCGATGATCTTTCCGCCGATCGACACGACGTCATCGGGCGCATCGTCGATCGCGCGCGTCAGCGATGCGAGCCAATCTTTTTCGGGGATTGCATCGTTGTTGAGAAAGATGACGTTGCGGGCGC
>DATKFO010000896.1:0-2145 GCA_035544355.1 Thermoanaerobaculia bacterium | reverse complement strand
TCCGCGCGTTATGAAGAAGGAAGGCGATGGCGAGGCGTCCTCGAACGCGCCGGAGTCGGCCACGGCCCAGTCCTCGACCTCGGCGCCGGCAGCGGTGCCGTCGCACTCGCAAACGCCGCGGCAGATCGCCGGTTCGTCACGCTCGATTTTCTCTGGAACGAGACCGCGCGCCTTTCGCATCGTCGCGCCGGCGCGACGTTTCGTCACGTCATCGGCGATGCCGCGCATCTTCCGTTTCGCGACGGCGTGTTCGAAGCGATCGTGTCGCTCGAGACCGTCGAGCATCTCCCCGACGCAGCGACTGCGGGGCGCGAAACGTCGCGCGTGCTGCGCAACGGCGGCTGCATCGTGCTCACGACGCCGCCGCGTCTGCGCTGGCTCCTCCGGGGCGATCCGCACTTCGGAATCCGCCTGCTGCTGCTCTTCCCGCCGTCGATCCAGCGCCGCATCGCCGCGCGTCGCGGCTTCGATCAGGCGCATCACTTCGTCGATCGCATCTACACGAGCGTCGCGCAGCTCGCGCGGCTCTTTCCCGATTGCCGTGTGGAGCGGGTGCTCGCGCGAACGCGGTTACCGAAGAGGTGGTTCTTCGATGCTGTGATTTTGAGAAAGGCGTGATCGGTGATCCACGCGATGCAACTCCCGCGATCACTGATCACTGATCACCGATCACATCTCACTCCCACTCGATCGTGCTCGGCGGTTTCGAGGACACGTCGTACACGACGCGATTGACGCCGCGCACTTCGTTGACGATGCGCCGCGCCATGTGATCGAGGAGTTCGTGCGGCATGCGGTACCAGTCCGCGGTCATGAAGTCAGTCGTGGATACGGCGCGGATGGCGAGCACGTTTTCGTACGTGCGCTCGTCGCCCATCACGCCGACGCTGCGCACGGGGAGCAGCACTGCGAACGCTTGCGAGATCTCTCGATACAAACCGGCGCGGCGGATTTCGTCGATCACGATCTCGTCGGCGTTCTGCAGGATCTCGACGCGATCGGCGTTCACTTCGCCGAGGATGCGGACGGCGAGGCCGGGGCCGGGGAAGGGATGGCGCCAGACGAATTCTTCTTCGAGCCCGAGCTCGATGCCGAGCTGGCGCACTTCATCTTTGAACAACTCGCGCACGGGCTCGATGAGCTTGAGTCCCATCTTCTCCGGCAAGCCGCCGACGTTGTGATGCGTCTTGATCACCGCGGACGGACCTTTGATCGAAACGGATTCGATGACGTCGGGATAGAGCGTGCCCTGCACGAGGAACTCGACGTTCGGAATGCGCTTCGCTTCTTCTTCGAAGACGGCGATGAATTCGTTGCCGATCCGCTTGCGCTTCGTCTCCGGCTCTTCGATGCCGGCGAGCTTGTCGTAGAAGCGCTGGCGTCCGTCGACGGCGACGATGTGCATGCCGAGTCCGTCGGACAAGCGCGACATGACCTGCATTGCTTCGTTTTTGCGCAGCACGCCGTTGTCGACGAAGATCGCAGTGAGCTGATCGCCGATCGCTTCGGCGACCAGCAACGCGGCAACGGACGAATCGACTCCGCCGCTCACGGCCGCGATCACGTGGCGATCGCCGACCTGCTGCCGGATCTCTTCGACTTTGCGGCGGCGAAAATCGCCGAGGTCCCAGGACGGCGTGCACTGCACGATGTCGAAGAGGAAGTTCTTGATGATCTGCGCGCCCGCCTCGCTGTGCGTAACCTCGGGATGAAACTGAATTCCGTAGCACTGGCGATCGACGTTCTCGAAGGCGGCGATCGGCGCGCTCGATGACGATGCGATCACGCGAAATCCGGGCGGCTCTTTCAGGATGCTGTCGCCGTGACTGGCCCACACGCGCTGATGCGACGGCGTGTTGGTGAAGAGCCGCGACGTCGCGGTGATGTCGATCTCCGCGCGTCCGTACTCGCGCTCGTACGCGGCTTCGACGTTGCCGTCGAGGAAGTACGCGGTGAGCTGCATGCCGTAGCAGATCCCGAGAATCGGGACGCCGAGGTTGAAGACTTCGCGCGAGCAGTACGGCGCGGATTCGGCGTAAACGGATTGCGGTCCGCCGGAGAGCACGATCGCTTTCGGCGCGAGCTCGCGAATTTTCTCGATCGGCCAATCGCACGGGTGCACGACGGAGAAAACTTTGTTGTCGC
>DATKFO010000895.1:0-8915 GCA_035544355.1 Thermoanaerobaculia bacterium | reverse complement strand
GAAGACTCGCATCCGCGTCACTCCTAGCAATGGATGGATTGGCGTGCGGAGGCGGAGCGGTATATGGCTGAGTGCCGGGAGCGGCGGAGCGTGCCTCGGGCGACAGAGCTCGCGCAGCGTCACGATCTCACGCCGGTGCAGCTCGAGCGCGTGTTCCGCACGCACGTCGGCGCGAAGATCGGCGAGTATCTGAAAGAGCGGCAGATCGACGTCGCGAAAACGCTGCTCGAGACGACGACGCTTTCCACGGCTGTGATCGCCATCCATGCGGGCTTCGGAACGCCGCGCTCGTTCTTCCGCGCGTTCCGCCGCACCACTGGAATCACTCCCGGTGACTATCGGCTGAAAAAAATGTCACTGGCGCAGGCTCCCCTCCCTTCCTAAATTGGGTACTCGATTCCGTACTTCCCGCCTGCCTGTGTGGAGGGAGCGAATGGCGTGGCTCGCGTTGCCCACCGGATGGAT
Source organism: Thermoanaerobaculia bacterium (assembly GCA_035544355.1). Taxonomy (GTDB): domain Bacteria; phylum Acidobacteriota; class Thermoanaerobaculia; order Gp7-AA8; family Gp7-AA8; genus DATKFO01. The sequence goes on along the minus strand of DATKFO010000895.1, from coordinate 8,450 downwards.
TCCGGATCCCCCGGACAGACGCGACTTCCGACCGGGTGACGAGCGCCTGAAGAAAGTTCTCCGTCCGTCGAAGGCCACGGCTCAGCTCCTCACGAAAACGGCGCCGGCGCTGCCGTCGAGCATCGATCTCACGCAGTGGTTTCCGCCGATCGACAGCCAGGTGCCGTTCGCCTCCTGCACAGCGAGCGCAGCCGCCGGCATCCTCGGATTTTTCGAGCGCAAAGCCTTCAGTCACACCGTTATCCCGTCGCGGATGTTTCTCTACAAAGTCGAGCGCAATCTTCTCCATCAGACCGGCGACACCGGCGCGTTTCTGCGCATCGCGATGAAAGCGCTGCGCGCGTTCGGAATGCCGCCCGAGGAGTTCTGGCCGTTCGATCCGCGACTGCTGGATGTCGAGCCTTCTCCGTTTCACTACGCATTCGCATCGAACTACAAAGCGGTCTCGTACTTTCGTCTCGATCCCGCGGGCACGACGGGCGATGAGCTGCTCACGAGCATCAAGACGACGCTCAGCGGGAGTCTGCCGATCATGTTCGGGCTCGCGCTCTATCCATCGTTCGAGCAGGCGGTCGCCGGAAAGATTCCGCTGCCGTTCGCGTGGGAGCGCGCGGTCGTGCTGCACGCGCTCGTCGCGTGCGGCTTCGACGACGCGCAGGAAATCACGGGACGCGATGCAGCGACCGGCCGCGTACAGACGACGCGCGGCGCGGTGCGCATCCGCAATTCTTGGGGAACCACTTGGGGCGACGGCGGCTATGGCTGGCTGCCGTACGACTACATCCGCCGCGGTCTGACGTCCGACTGGTGGTCGCTGATGAAAGCCGACTACCTCGACACGGGCGAATTCGGACCGGGCACCGCACCGGAGCAGTGATGGCTGCCACAAAACGCAAGCGCAATACGAAGGAGGAAACACGTATGGCAACGAAAGACTCAGGCTACTCGCCGTTCGTGCAGGCGGTGGCCGGCGACGGCACGTCGCCACCCGACGTTCGGGTGCTGACGGGCTGGCTCGGCGCATCGGGCGACGATGGCTACGCACGGCTCTACCTAGATCAGGAGCTCAGCACGTACGTCGACATCCCGCGCGATGCGATTCTGTACAGCGAAGACATTCCCGACTCGCGTCCCGCGGGCGCGCGCAACGTGTGGGTGCGCCGCGATGCGGAGTTGAAAGAAGGCGGCAGCGCGATCACGCGCGCCGCAAAGTTCCTCTTCGGCCAGGTCCAGCAGGACTTCCTCGGCGGAGGTGGCGGAGGCACGGGCAACGTCGGCGCGCCGGCGGGTGGCGTGGCGCAGCAGATTCCGAAGACGCGCCTTTGCCTCACGTTCACGCCGGGATGCGAGCACACCGGAATCACCGGCAATTGCCAATCGAATCTGATTCCGTGCATCACGCAGACGACGATCGGCCCGCGATGTCACTGGCGCTCCATCATCGACGATTGCCCGTCGTCGCTGCGGCCGTGTGCCACGAGCTCCGATCACGGATGTCCTTGTCCGACGATCGCGGTCACCTGTCCGACGCCGGTCAAGGTGTGTCCGAGCCAGACCGGCCCGCAATGTTCCGACACGAGGATTCCGTGCTCTGCAATCGACGCCTGTCCGTCCGCGCTGCGGTCGTGCAATACGGCCGGCAACGACTTCTGCATTCCGCAGACCGAAGTCGGACCGCGCTGCCTCGCGACTGGAGTCAACTGCCTGACGGTCGGCGCATGCCCCTCTGCGGTCGATGGCTGTGCGTCATCCCTCGGATGCACGATCGATACGACGATCTTCCAGCAAACGGTCAATCAGCAGTTCGATCAATTCGGCGCCGCGCGCCTCTCGCCGGTCACGTCCATCTGCCCGGTGCAGGTCACGACGTTCTGTCCGCGGACGGCCGTTTGTCCGAGGCCGACGCTGATCCGCTGTCCGGAATCGCAGTTCATTCGCTGCGTCGAGACCATCGCCGGTTGCGGCTCCGCGATCGACGCGTGTCCGTCGTCGCTCGGATGCACGATCGACACGACGATCTGGCAGCAGCAGCCGCAGTTCGATCAGCTCGCCGCTGGTCGTGCCCAGCCGGTGCCGGCCACCTGGCTCTGCCCGCAACCGCGGCCGACGTGGGCCCACTGCCCGACGTCGTTCTGCCCGGTGAGCAACATCAACTGCCCGACGTTCGGCGCGTGTCCGTCCGCGGTCGATGGCTGTCCGTCATCGCTCGGATGCACGATCGATACGACCATCTGGCAGCAGACGCCGGTCCTGCAGCAGCAGCCACAGTTCCAGCAGCAGTTCCAGCAGCCGCAGTTCGATCAGCAATTCGCGCAGCAGCAGTTCGGCGCACCGCGCACGTGGATCTGTCCGCAAACCGCGCTGTGTCCGATCCGCAAGACCGCGATCTGCCCGATCCAGACGACGTTCTGCCCGATCAGCGTCGCAGGGTGTCCGTCGGTCGGCGCATGTCCGTCTGCCGTTGATGGCTGTGCGTCATCGCTCGGGTGCACGATCGACACGACGATCTGGCAGCAGACACCGGTGCTGCAGCAGCAGCCACAGTTCCAGCAGCCGCAGTTCCAGCAGCAGTTCGCGCAGCAGCAGTTCGGCGCACCGCGCACGTGGATCTGCCCGCAAACGGCGTTCTGTCCGATCAAGACGGCGATCTGCCCGATCCGAACGGCGATCTGTCCGGTGAGCATCGCGAACTGTCCGACGTTCGGCGCATGTCCGTCTGCCGTTGATGGCTGTCCGTCATCGCTCGGATGCACGATCGACACGACGATCTGGCAGCAAACGCCGGTTCTGCAACAGCAGCCGCAGTTCCAGCAGCAGTGGCAGCAGTTCCAGCCACAGTTCAATCAGCAGTTCGGCTCAGGACCGATCAAGACGATCACGATTCCCATCTCGCAAGGTTGCCAGACACCCGTGATCGCTTGCACGCCGAAGTCGACACCCGATCCCTGCTCGACCGCCATTCCGGCGTTGTGTCCGGTGCAGGCGCGCGATTTCGATCAGGGAGCTGGGCAAGCGCAACCCGGCGTGACGTTCACGTGCTTCAGCTGTGTGAACCCGAACTGCCGCCCGGGTGCGGACGCCGCGCAGGCACAAGGACCTGCCGGGGGGTATCAGACGTTGACGTGCATCCGCTGTCAGACGATCACGTGCCAGCAACCCGGCGCCGCTGTTTCCGGTCCGGGTTGGACATGCGTCTGCCCGCCGCAGCACACCATCTATCCGCAGTGCCCGACCGGTCACACCGGCTGCGTCACGTTCCCCTGCTGGGATGCCGCCCAGCAGCCGCAACAAGCCGCGTCGGGTCCGGGCTGGACCTGCCTCGGCTGCGGTGGAGGGACGCATTACCCGCAGTGCAACTCCCACGTCGGCGTCTGCCCGACGCGTCCACCGTGCTTCTGATGTTCACGCTTTCGGGGCCGGCAAACCTGCCGGCCCCAAACGAGTGGGCAGTGGGCGGTAGGCAGTGGGCAGTAGAGGACGTCGGTTTTTGCCACTGCCTACTGCTAACTGCCCACTGCCAACTGTCACTGCTCACTGCCCACTCGTCGACTCTCGCCATAGAAGGCAGAATTAGAATGAGCACCTCGTGATCCACGGGAAGAACGAAGTCGTTCATTACCTCCTCGAGCGCGGACTGCTCGACGCGCGCGACGTCGTCGCCGGCGATCTCGTCGTCGTCGAGCTGATCCGCCGGCATCACAACTTCGCCGTGATGCGCGGCAAGTCGCCGGGGATCTTCGTCAAACAGATCCAGGACCAGCCGATGGCCGCGCAGACGCTGCAGAAGGAAGCCGCGTTCTATGCGCTGCTCGACGCCGATCCCGCGCTCGCGCCAATTCGCGCGCTGCTCCCGAAGTTCCACGCCTACGATCCCGATCGCCACATGCTCGTGGTCGAGATGGTCGCGGGCGCGGAAGACGTCAACGCACAACATCGCATGCGCGGCGAGTTCTCCGTCGACGCCGCGACGCGCATCGGCCAGGCGATCGCGAGCTATCACGACGTCGCGAAGCGTGAGCTCGTCGGCAAGAAAACGAACGTCGCGATCTTCACGCGGACGACGCCGTGGATTCTCTCGTTCCATCTCAATCGCGGCACGGTGCAGGGACTCAGCGCCGCGAACGGACAGCTCATGCAGATCCTGCAGAGCTATCCCGAGTTCGCGCTGACGCTCGATCACCTCCGCAACACGTGGCGCTACGAGACGCTGATCCACGGCGACATGAAATTCGACAACTGTCTCGTCACCGGCGACACGATCCACATCGTCGACTGGGAGATCGCGGAAGTCGGCGACTCCGCGTGGGACGTCGGCTCGATCTTCCAGGCGTATCTCATGTGGTGGCTCTCATCGCTGCCGGCGAACAACGGCGGCCCCGACGACGTCACCGACGACAAGGCCGCGTATCCGCTCGAAAAGATCCAGCCCGCGATTCGCGCGTTCTGGAACGCGTATGCATCCGCGAGCCATCTCGAAGGCGCGCCAGCCGACGCGATGCTCGAGCGCGCAACCGCATGCGCCGGCGCGCGGCTGCTGCAAACCGTTTATGAATCGCTGAACTATTCGCCGTCGATGACGCCGAACGCGATCCACGAAGTGCAGGCGGCGGTCAACATCCTCCGCCAGCCGCGAGCGGCAGCCGCCGACCTCCTCGGCATCCCGGTGGGCATCTATGTCTGATCTCGAAACGATCTTTCGCGGCGTCGTGATCCGCTCGCCGGTCGAGTACGAGCTCGGAGGTGTCGCGTTTCGCGTGCCCGCGTTCTCCCCCGCGCCGTTCGGCGGACAGTTCTCGCCGTTCGCTGCGGGCGTGCCGCCACTCGTCGGCGATCTGCAGCAACGGCTCTACGAGCACGCGTACACGAAGCCGCTCGGCACGCACATCGAAGACACACCGCCGCAGCAATCGTCCGAAAGCCTCGCCGACGCGCTCTCGCAGGCGAACGCCACGCGCGAGCGCTGGGACACCGGCTGGCGCATCGCGCAGTTCGCACCGAACGGCAGCGTGTACGCGCAGAAAGGCGCGGTGATGCGCAGCTTCGCGCCCGGACTCTACGCGACGATGCAGGGCACGTCACCGATGGCAGGCGCGCCGGTCAATGTCTACCTCGCGAAAGGATCGCGCGACATGCAGCCCGGCTTCTACCACGTGTTCGGCGAGCAGCCGTTCGACGATCGCGGCCTCAATCTCACGCGCATCTACTTTCACATCGACGAGGCCGGAGCGCCGCAGCTCATCAACGCGCTCACGACGAGTCTCAATCGCTTCCGCGTTCCGTTCCGCATGAAATCGCTCTCGTATCGCGGCGTCTACACGCGCGCCGATGCAGCCGTGCTCTTCTTCCCGAAGCGAAGTTTTCCGATCATCGCCCAGCTCCTCGGACGCATCCGCGCGAACGTGCGCAATCACCTGCGTCCGCGCGTACCGCTGATGACGAAGAGACTCTTCGACGGCATCGCGCTCGCCGAAGATCCGGCGAACGGCGACAGCTTCGGCACGAGCCGCTGCCGCCTGATCGCGCAGGCGATCTGGGACGCGTACACGCGCGGCGAGCAATCGGATGAAGCGCGCATGCAGGAGCTCGACATGCAGTTCACGCGCAACGGACTCGCCCTCGCGCGTCCCTATCTGCGCGCAGGCTCCGCCGACACCTACGAAATTCCGATGGAGCTCGCCGCATGAGCGCGATCGCCGAACAGACGTTCGTCGACACCGCGTTCGACATCGGCGCGCAGCTCTGCCGCGACGCGATCTGGTCGAACGGCGAGTGCAACTGGCTCGGCGACTCGATGGACCCGATCCTCGGCGAATGGCGCGTCGTGCACCGCTCGTTCGGTCCCGACTTCTACATGGGAACTTCGGGCATCGCGATGTTCCTCGCGCGTCTGTCGCGCTACGTCGACGAGCCGCTGCTGCGCTCGACCGCGCGCGGCGCAGTGAAGCAGGCGCTCGCACATCGCGATGACCTTCCGGCCGAAGGGCGGCACTCGCTGTACAGCGGCTGGATGGGCATCGCGCTCGCCCTGCTCGACGTCGCGGAAGCGTTCGACGATCGCGCGCTCGCCGGCGAAGCGTGGCGCATGATCGAAGCGCAGCGCGGCTGCAAGATGCCGGAGATGTCGCTCGACATCATCGGCGGCGCGGCCGGAACCATCACAGGGTTCCTCGCGCTCTATCGCCGCACGAATCACGCCTGGCTCGTCGACGAATCGGCGCGGCTCGCGCGCGTGCTGCTCGACACGGCGAACAAAGAAGGCGACACGTGGTCGTGGACGACGATGCCGTCGATGACCGGCGGACCGCAACGCGATCTCACCGGCTACTCGCACGGCACCGCGGGCATCGCGCTCGCATTTCTCGAGCTGCACGCGATCACGCACGATCCCGCGCTGCGCGAAGGCGCGGATCGCGCGATCGCGTACGAGCGCAAATGGTTCGACGCGCAGCAGCAGAACTGGCCCGACTTCCGGAGCGTGACGCCGGAGCGCGTCACGTGCGGAATGGCGTGGTGTCACGGCGCGCCGGGTGTCGGCCTCTCGCGCTTGCGCGCGTATCAGCTCACCGGCGATGAGTCGTATCGCGGCGAGGCCGAGGCTGCGATTCGGACGACGTTCGCGCCGCTGAATACGCCGACGATGCAGGAGAGCTTCGCGCTCTGCCACGGCCTCGCCGGCAACGCGGAGCTGTTCCTCGTCGCGAGCGACGTGCTGCGCGATCCGCGCTATCGCTCCGTCGCGGAAATGATCGCGCGGCGAGGAATCGACGCGTTCTCGCAGCCGCACAATCCATGGCCGTGCGGCGTGAACGGCGGCGGCGAAACCCCGGGAATGATGATGGGACTGGCCGGGATCGGCTGGTTCTACTTGCGGTTGCACGACACGGCGCGTGTGCCGAGCGTGCTGTTGATTACGTAGGAGGTTCCCGATGGCGGACTTTGTCTCGAAAATCGTCAGCGACGCGAAGAACCCTCCCGAAGTGCGGGTGCTCGAGGGATGGCTCGGCGCGTCCGGCAGCGATGGCTATACGCGGCTGTACACGAATATCGAATTGAACGCGTGGATCGACATTCCGTCGGATGCCGTGCTGCATACCGAGGAAGTGCCGGATTCATTGCCTGCGGGTGCGGTGCTCGTCTGGGTGAAGGCCGACGCTGTACTCAAGCCGGGCGGCAGTGCGTTTTCGAAAGCGCTGCCGTTCCTGCAAGGCGAGCTTGCGAAGGCGGCGCCGCAAGCTGCCGCAGCAGCACCTGCTCCGCAGCCGGGATTGCCGCCGCGATTCTGCGTCACATACCCGCCGGTATGTTCCGAGGTCACGGGATTCACGGGACAGTGCTCGTACGCACTCGGGACGCAGCCATGCGCGACGTATCCGCCGATGTGCCTCGACGTCACCGGATTCACCGGACAGTGCTCGCACACGCCGCAGCCCTGCGCGACGTATCCGCCGATGTGTCTCGACGTGACCGGATTCACCGGGCAGTGTTCGCACACACCGCAGCCCTGCGCGACGTATCCGCCGATGTGTCTCGATGTCACCGGATTCACCGGACAGTGCTCGCACACGCCGCAACCGTGTCCGACGTATCCACCGATGTGTCACGAAGTCACCGGATTCACCGGACAGTGCTCGTTCCATCCGCGGGTTGACCCGCAGCAGCAGTGCATCACGTATCCGCCGCGTTGTTCCGAAGTGACCGGATTCACGGGACGCTGCTCGTACGCGCCGCGGTGACGGCTCGCGAGATCGTTCACTACCTGCTCGACGGCGGATTGCTTCCGCACTCCGCCGTCGCATCCGGCGACGTCATCGTCGTCGAAGACGCGCGGCGTCATTTCAACTACACGATTCTGCGCCGCGACGCGCCGGGACTCTTCATCAAGCGCGTGCAGGCGGGACAGCCGCACGCCACCGCGACGCTGCATCGCGAAGCGTCGTTCTACGCGCTCGTGAACGGCAATCGCGCGCTCGAAGAAATCGATCGCCATCTGCCGCGGCTCGTTGCGTACGATCCCGATGCGAATCTGCTCGTGCTCGAGCGCATCGACGCGCAGCGCAACGCGATCCAGCATCCGCAACTCCTCGGCGAGACGCTCGCGCACCTTCACGAAGTCTCGCGCCGCGCGCTCATCGGACGCCTCGAAAGCGCGATCTTCGCCGGCGACCCGCCGTGGATTCTCTCGCTGCATCGCTACGACGCGATTCAGCACGCCGGCAAAGCGACGGAAGAGCTCATCGGAATTCTTCGCGCGAATCCACGCATCGGCGAACTGCTCGACGCGCTGCGCGCGCAATGGCGTCGCGACGTGCTGATGCACGGCGACGTGAAATTCGACAACGTGCTCGTCGGAACGCCGGCGTCTTCGCCGGCTGGCTCGGCGGCGTCCTCGCCGCCGGACGGGAGCGAGACGCTCCCGGGCCAGCCGCCGGGACGGCGGCGTTCCGAACATC
>DATKFO010000894.1:0-2715 GCA_035544355.1 Thermoanaerobaculia bacterium | reverse complement strand
ATGTCTGGAATGAAACCGACGGCGCGGCGCTACCGACATACGTCGCCGACTCGCGTCCCACTCAGAACACAGACGCAGTGGTCTGGTATTACGGCGGGCTCCATCATGTTATTCGGGCCGAGGACAATTCCCCGAGCGGTTCCTCGCAGATGACCCTCGTGATGTACGAGGGCTTCCACCTCATGCCCATCGCGGTATGGGACTCGACGCCATATTATCCGTAGAGCGCACCAGCACGGAGGAGGAAATCTCCTCCGTGCTTCCCACGGATGCGATCGCATGAGCGTTGACAACGTCGACTTCATGAGACGACAGACGGCAGGACAGCATTTTTCGTAGCTAAGCGTGGCAGGTCGGATCCTCATACCAGACATGGGTAACTTCAAGCGGGAAGGTCGCCTTGTTCGCCAGATTCACGAAATAAAACATTCGAGGGGAACTTTGAAAGCGGGCTTGATGCGCCGTCAATCGAGCAGCGCGTCGACGAACGTTACTGCATCCTCGATGGAATCAGGCTCGATGAAAACCCGCGGATTGGTGACGAGGCGAAGAAAGCCGGCGATCACCATCGGCAGCAGTGCCAGGGATGCGCGCCCCTCGGCGCAGGCCACACGCGCGCCGGCCAACCACTGGAGCGCCACGGCGTGATGCTGGTGGTCGCGACGAAACGCGGCGATCAGCACATTGACGTCGGGTGTCATCAGTCCGCTGCATCGAACAGCGACTTGTTGCTGCGACCGTCGATTCCCGTCCGTAACCCACCATTGCGGCGGGAAAGGGGAAGCGGCTTCAACTGACGACGACGGTTCCGACTGCGCCGAAGACGGAGAGTCAACCCCTCCTCGATCATCCGCGTGAGGGAAATGTGCTCTTTCGCCGCCTGCTGCTTCGCCTTCGACAAGAGATCGTCGCGCAGATCGAGAGTCGTCTTCATCGATCACCATGATACAGAAATCTGTATGCCACGGCGTTCCGAGCGTTCCGGCATGGCTCATGCGTCGCGTGTCCGACGATGGATGCCACAGCGCTCATGTCGCGTCACTGTGGACTTCAGGATCGCACATGAAAGACGTCGTCACGGTCTCCATCGACGCGCCGGTGGCAACGGTCGCGGAGCTCTTCGCGAATCCCGAGAACGGCGCGAAGTGGATGGAGGACACGACGTACGAGCCGATCAGCGGCGAGCCCGGAATGCCGGGATCGCAGTATCGGCTCGTGTCGAGGTACGGGAAGCTGACATTCACGACGACGGTCGTCGCGCGCGATCTGCCGCGGGAAGTGCGGCTGTTTCTCGACTCCCCCACCGTGAGTGTTTCGATCCGCGCGGGCTTTGTCGCGATCGCGCCGGCACGAACGCAGCTGACCTCTGACGAGCTCTTTCGCTTCAAGGGAGTGTTCAACGGACTGTTTGGAATCTTCGCGCGCCGCTCGATCCGCAATGCGCATCGCCGGCAGATGGAATCGTTCAAGCGATTCGTGGAGCAAACACGGACATGAGCAACCTGCAGCTCACCGAAATCCCTGTCACGAAAACTGCGATGCTGATTCGCAAGCCGGTCGCGGATGTGTTCGAAGCGTTCGTGAATCCCGAGGTCACAACGAAGTTCTGGTTCACGAAGAGCAGCGGACGGCTCGAGGCGGGCAAAGAGGTTCAGTGGCAGTGGGAGATGTACGACATCTCCATCACCGTCACCACGAAGGCGATCGAGCCGAACCAACGCATCGTGATCGAGTGGCCGGGATACAAGACTCCGACGATCGTCGAATGGCTGTTCGAGCCGCAGCCGGACGGCACGACGTTCGTGCGCATCTCGGAATCGGGCTTCACCGGCACAGGCGATGAGCTCGTGCAGCAAGTCACCGCGTCGACGCAGGGATTCTCGCTCGTGCTCGCGGGACTCAAGGCGCTCCTCGAGCACAACGTGCAATTGAATCTGGTGCGCGATCGATATCCGAAAGGGATCGAAGAGCATTAAAGTCGTCGCATGCTGCGACACGCTTTTGCTCTGCTTCTCCTCGCGACTTCCGCCTTCGCCGCCGAAAACGGCAAGACCATCGACACGCCGTCCGGCACGCTCTACTACGAGACGATCGGTGGCGGCAGCGCGACGCCGCTGCTCGTCATCAACGGCGGCCCCGGCTTCGATCATCCGTACGTTCACGTCGGCGACGAGGTGTGGAGCCAGCTCGCGACGAAGCGAGCCATCGTTTTCTACGATCAGCGCGGCACCGGCAAGTCGGTGTTGAAGGAAGGCGGCACGACCACGCTCGCCGATCTTCTCGGCGACATCGAGCTGCTGCGCAAGCAGCTCGGCTACGAGCGCTGGGACGTCCTCGGGCACTCGTGGGGCGGACTGCTCGCGATGGCGTACACCGCACGCAATCCCGATCGTGTGCGCAAGGTCATCATCTGCGACTCCGCTGCGCCGAAATGGTCCGACACGGAGTTTCTCTTCGCGCAGGTGTACCCCGAAGGCAGCGAGCGCTACGACTCGCACGCATTCGCCGACACCCTCGGCGATCGCGCCGCGACCGACGCACTGCTGCGCGAGTACTACGCGATGCTCTTCTACTCGCCCGAGAAGCGCGACGCGTATCTCGCGAAGGCGACGACCGACAGCTATCGTCCCGCGATCAACGCCGCGGTCTCCGCCGACCTCGCGCGCTTCGATCTGAATCCCGAGCTCCCCAAGTTCAAGTTGCCGACGCTGGTCA
>DATKFO010000893.1:0-2848 GCA_035544355.1 Thermoanaerobaculia bacterium | reverse complement strand
CCGGGGCTACGATTACTAAAACAACTCGCTAACCGGCTTGTACACCCCATCCTTCGCGAACGGGACGAATTCGAATCCGCGATTGAGCGGGTCGTCGTGGCGCACGAGGGTGTAGTCGATGCCCATCGCGGAGTAGATCGTCGACGTCACATCCTCGGGACGCACGTCGCGGTTGCCGCTCCATCCGTATTCTTTGACTGCGCTGCCGGTTTCGTTCGTCACGCCGATCACGCGGCCGCCGCGTACGCCGCCGCCGGCCATGACGACGGACATGCGGAGGTAGTGGTCGCGGCCTGCGCCGTTGGTGATCGGGCCGACGGTGCGACCGAACTCGCCGAGGATCACGACGAGCGTTTCGTCGAGGAGCGTTTTGCCTGCGGCCGCGCCGTTCGTCGTCGAGAGATCGGTGAGCAGCGCGCCGATCGCGTCATCGAGCTGCTTGCCTTTCACGATGAGCGAGCCGCCCGCGGCTGCGTAGATGTTCGAGTGATGGTCCCAGCCGCCATCGGTGACGTGCACGAAGCGCGCGCCTTTGTTTGCCGCGACGATGTTGCGCGCGACGAGCATCGAGTCGCCGAGGGTGGTGGCGCCGTAGCGGGTGCGATCGGCGGTCGAGAACGAGAAGATGTTGTTGATGCCGGGCGTGTCGATCAGCACCTTCGCCTGATCGTAGTAGCTCGCCATGTCGGCGGCGTCGCGTCCGAGCTCGCCGCTGTCACGCACGGGATCGAGCGCGCCGATGAGATTCCAGCGCGTGTTGAGGCGCGCCGCGCCGTCGGGATGCGTGAGCGACGAGAGTCCCGTTTGCGACGGCTGCACCGCGAATGGCGCGTACGACGCGGGGAAATATCCGGCGCCGGCCATCGTGCCATTCAGCGCGATGAAGCCGGGCAGCACATCGGTCGGCTTGCGATTCAGTTGCGATTCGAGCGAGACGACGGCGCCGATGTGCGGCGCGATGCCGCCCGTTGCGCCGGTGGGATTGCGTGAGATCTGCGCCCACTTCTGCGCGAGCGGATGCACCGCGGCCCACGCGAGTCCGCTGCGGATGATGCCGAGCTTGTTGAGGTGCGCGCCCATCTTCGGGAGCAATCCGTTCGGCCAGCGCACGTCGCCGAAGCTCGTCGGCGTGAAGCTCGCGGGCGTCCACGCACCTTCTTTCAGATCCCACATGTCGGTCTGACTCGGGCCGCCGGAGAGGAACACGAAGATGCAGTTCTTCGCCGTGTTCTGCAGCGGCGGCGCGACGGCCGATGCGCTCTCGATGAGGCTCGCGCTCGCGACGTCCGCGAAGTACGACGCGACGATGCCGGTGCCGGCGACTTGCAGGAAGCGGCGCCGCGAAAATCCATCGCCCCAGAAGGGTGAGGTGCCGTGTGGAAGGCAGTTGCAATCTTTTTTCATGGCCGTGTCTCAGTTGAACAGGAACTCGAGCCGGTTGATGAGCGCGAACTGCAGGTCTTCCGCTTTCGGAGTCAGCTCGCCGGTCTTGAGATACGCGACCGCGGCCGTGCTTTCGGCGCTCGTTGGATGACGCGAAAGCGTCGCGAGATAGAGCTCGTCGACGACCGTCGCCGGATCCTTCGTCGACTTGACCAGATCGGCGACCCGCGTCTTCACACGGGTCGTGATCACGGGATCGTTGAGCATCTGCAGCGCCTGCGCGATCGAGGTGTCGCGCGAGCGCGGCGTGGTGTCGCGATCGCCGCGTCCGAAATTGCGGAGGATGCCCGCGTACTGATTGCGCACGTTCGGCTCCGACGGATCGGGCAGCGCGACCGCGCGCGTGAGCGGCGCGGTGATGCCGTTCACGGTGATCGAGATCGGCACGTTCGTCGCGCGCGCGACCCCATCGATCACCGACTCCGCGAGGATGCGCCGCGGATAGTGGCGCGCGTAGTACGGCGTGTACGACTCGTTCCACGTGCCGGCGGTGTAGCGCGACGCGAGTTGATACGTGTTCGAGCTGACGAGGAGGCGCAGCAGCTCGCGGAGGTTGTAGCCGCCGCCGCTGAACGACTCTGCGAGGCGCGTCAGCAGCGCGGGATGCGTCGGTTGCAGCGTCGCGTTGCCGGTGAGCGTCGCGGGATCCTGGCGCAGCAGATCGAAATTGTCGGCCGGCTCGACGATCCCCATCCCGAAGATTTCTTTCCAGAGATAGTTGACCGTCGCGCGCGCGAACTGCGGATGCGCGGTCAACATGCGTCCGTAGGCCGCGCGGCGAGGCTCACCGGTAGCCGGCTTCTCACCGGTGAGGAAGAATTCGGGCTGCACGGGCGACGGCTGCGTCGCGCTCGCTGCGCGCTCGGTCTTGTTGCCGGACTTCGTGTTGAGGCGGTACTCGCCGTTCGTGTTGTTGTCGAGGAGGTACTCGCCCGCGTTCGCCTGCTCGCGATTGATGGTGACGGTGACCTGCGCGAAGAACGCGGCGTTGCGCCAGAACTGCTCGCGCGTGCGATTCACGAGACTGGTGTTGACCTGCTCGAGATGGGCCTTGCCGCTGTGACACGACAGGCAGTTCGTCATGATGCCGAGGAACTTTTCGGAGCTGTCGGCGGAGAGATTGTCGTACGTGTCCTGCGCCGGGCCGTTGTTCTGAATCTGGCGCACCCAGTAATTCGTTGGCCCGTTGTGGAAACTGCCGCCCGTCGCGCTGATCAACTCGCGCACGATCATGTCGTACGGCTTGTTGCTGCGGATCTGATCGCGCATCCAGTTGTAGTAGGTGTTGCGGCCGGTCTGCAGGAGCTGCGTGTTCGACGCGAAGGCGACGTTCTGCATGAGGTCGCCGAGGAAGAGCGTCCAGCGATCGATGAACTCGTCGCTGGCGAGGAGCGTGTCGATCATC
>DATKFO010000892.1:0-14049 GCA_035544355.1 Thermoanaerobaculia bacterium | reverse complement strand
CGATCTTCTTCAAACTGCTCTTCATCGCGGCGATCGCGCTCGTAACACTGCTGTCCGAAGACTTCCTGCGCGATTCGCGCTACTCGCCGTGGGAGTACTACTCGCTGCTCGCGTTCGCGCTGTGCGGCATGCTGTTCATGGCGTCGGGCGTTCATCTCGCGTCGATCTACATCGGGCTCGAGCTGATGTCGCTGTCGAGCTACATCCTCGCCGGCTATTACAAGAACGAGCTGAAATCGACCGAGGCGGCGATGAAGTATTTCGTCCTCGGCGCGGTGAGCTCGGCGATTCTGCTGTACGGAATCTCGCTGATCTACGGAGTCGCAGGGACGCTGAATCTGATCGACCTCTCGAACTCGATCTCGACGCTCGTCACGAACGACGCGCTGATGATCGGCGTGCTGATGCTCGGCGCGGGACTCTGTTTCAAGATCGCGGCGGCACCGTTTCACGTTTGGACGCCTGACGTTTACGAAGGCGCGCCGACGCCGATCACTGCGTTCCTGTCGACCGCGTCGAAAGCCGCAGCGATCTCGATCTTTGCGCGCATCTTCTTCGTCGGCCTCTCGCACTTTCAGCTCGACTGGGGCAACGTGCTCGCCGTCGTCGCCGCGCTTTCGATGATCATCGGCAACCTCGCTGCGATCACGCAGAACAACATCAAGCGCATGCTCGCGTACTCGTCCATCAGCCACGCGGGCTACATCCTGCTCGGCATCATCGGTGTCTCGGTGATGGGCATTCGCGGCGTGCTCGTGTACTCGGTCGTCTACGTCTTCGCGAACCTCGGCATCTGGGCGACGGTGCTGATGATGCGGCGACACGAATACGCAGGCGAGCAGGTCGACGACTTCGAAGGACTCTCGCGGCGCGCGCCGTTCTGGGCGTTCGCGATGATCATCTTCCTCCTGTCGCTCGGCGGCATTCCTCCGACGGCGGGATTCATCGGCAAGTACTTCCTCTTCTACGCGGCCGTGAAGAACGGATTCGGCTGGCTCGCGATCATCGCGGTGCTCATGTCGGCGGTGTCGATGTTCTACTACCTCCGCATCGTCGTGGCGATGTATCTCCGCGAGGGGAGGGAGGCGGAAGTCGCAGAGAGCGGCTCGCTGAAATTCGTCGCGGGACTCTGCCTCGCCGTCACGCTCGTTCTCGGCGTCTATCCGGTGCCTCTCATCCAACAAGTCGAGCAGTCGTCCGCATCGGTCGCGAAGCGCGCGAATGCCGGACGATAAACAACGCCGCGAAGCACGGCAGCTCCTCGAGGCCTCGGCGATCGGTTGGATGTTTCCGATCGCCATCGGACTCGGATTCCTGTGGGGCTACGGGATGGACAAGCTGTTCGGCACGTGGCCGTGGCTCAGCTGGATCTTCTCGGGCTTCGGGATGATCGCGGCTTTCATCAACCTTTTCCGATTGGCGATGCGAGATGGCGGAGAC
Organism: Thermoanaerobaculia bacterium; assembly: GCA_035544355.1. Classification (GTDB taxonomy): domain Bacteria; phylum Acidobacteriota; class Thermoanaerobaculia; order Gp7-AA8; family Gp7-AA8; genus DATKFO01. Next base: position 12,609 of record DATKFO010000892.1, on the reverse strand, counting down.
GGCGGATCTTCCAGCGGCTCCACCTGAACCGCCGCAGTGGTACGACCGCGAGACCCCCGCGGACGTGCTCCGGCGCATCAAGCGGACGGCCGTCGTCGCGTACGCCGGATTCGCCGTTTTTGCTCTGATTTCCGGTGGTTTTCGCGGCTTTCTCGGATTGACTTGCAGTGCAGCGGTGACTATGATCAGCTTCCTTTGGCTGGAGGAGATCGTTGAGGTACTTCTTCAGCCGGCTCCACACCAACACGCTCGGAGAATGATGTTGCGGACGCTCGCGCGGTTCCTTCTCCTCGGTGTGGCGCTTGCGGTAACGATCATCGTCGCTCGTTTCAACCCGGTCAGCGTGTTACTGGGGTTCTCGATCATCGTGGTGGGAATCTGCGGCGAAGCTCTGTACTCGGTGTACCGAACCTTCGCGGGTTAAGGGGTATCAGCGGTCCGAATGGAACACGAACACTCGATCCTGTACAAGCCGTTCAACGACTACATCTGGCGAGGTGCCTTCGGGATCACGGTCCCGGATCACGTCGTCATGGCGCTGCTCGTCCTCGCGATCAGCTGCATCGTCTTTCCGTTGATGTCCAGGCGCATCAGCAAGGACAATCCGAGCGGCTTTCAGCACTTCCTCGAGCTGATCGTCGGCGGGCTCAAAGACCTGCTGCACGACATCGTCGGTCCGCACTCGGAGAAGTATCTCTACGTCATCGGCGGATTCGCGGTGTTCATCTTCGTCTCGAACATCTTCGGACTCTTCTTCTTCCTGCAGCCGCCCACGAGCAATCCGAACACGACGTTCGCGCTCTCGCTCACGGCGTTCCTCTACTACAACTGGCAGGGGATCAAGACGCAGGGCTTCGGCCACTACATCGCGCACTTCGCCGGTCCGATCTGGTGGCTCGCGCCGCTGATGTTTCCGATCGAGCTGATCGGCCACTTCGCGCGCATCCTGTCGCTCGCCATGCGCCTCTTCGGCAACATCTTCGGCGAGCACACAGCCACCGGTATTTTCATGACCATGATGCCGTTCGTGGTTCCCTGGCCGATGATGGGCCTCGGAATCTTCGGCGCGTTCCTGCAGACCTTCGTCTTCATCATGCTGACGATGGTCTACATCGGTGGCGCCGTGGCGGCGGAAGAACACTGATCCGACAAAGACATTCGAATTTTCGAAAGGAGAGAATCTAGTGAACAAGAAGCTCATCATGTTGTTGGTGGTCCTGGCCCTGATGTCGGTCTCCGCATTCGCGCAGGAAGCTCCTGCGACGGCTCCGGCGGCCGGTGGTGTGAAGTGGGGCGTCGTCTCGGCGGCGTTCGTGCTCGGTATCGCAGCCGCGGCCGGCGCGATCGGCCAGTCGAAGGCGATCGCCGCAGCCGTCGAAGGCATCGCGCGGAACCCGAGCGCCGCCGGCGCAATCCGCCTCTCGATGATCATCGGTCTCGCACTCATCGAGTCGCTCGTCATCTACGCGCTCGTCATCGCGTTCGTCATCCGCGGCGCGTAACGCGCACAAGCATCTCGATCGCAAAAAGCCCGGCGCGATAGCGCCGGGCTTTTTGTTTGGAGTGCGGGGTTGCGCGTGGTGCAGTTGCCGGCGTCAGCCTGCGGTCGTTGCCGTCGCGACTCCCGGTGCGGGAGCTCCTGCCAGCAATCCCTGCGACGAGAGATGCTCATCGACTTCAGGCCAGTGAATGATGAAGCCGGCCCCCGTACGAGGGCCAGCATATAGCCGAGCCGCCGACGTGACGATGTGGCACAGACACTCCTGTCTGTGCGCACTCGGGAGACCGGAGCCCAGTGTGCATCGGCTCATCCGGCGCGGGCGCGCACAGACAAGAGTGTCTGTGCCACATTCTGGAAGGCTTCCGGTCGCCGCCGGCCCCCCCGTGGCACCGCCGTTGCTGACCAGCTCAGCGGAGGTACTGCTGTGAACTGGTTCAATCTCTCGTTCATCGGGTGGGTGATCCTGATCCTCGCGCTCGGGATCGCGGCGTTCAAGCTCGGCGCGGCGCCGGTGTGGATCGCGATCGGGGCGCTCGCGCTCCTCGGCATCGGCATCATCGCTTCGGTCCGACATTCGAAGCCGCGAATCTGAAATCCGATCCAAAACAGGAAAGCCGGCGAGTCGCCGGCTTTCGTTTCGGATCGTTGCGATTTGAGCTTATTCGACGGCGAGCATGTTGCGGATCGCCTCGAGCGCGACGTCGGTCGTCACGGTGGCGTCGAGCGGAATCGAGCGCGCTTCGGACCACTCATTGGACCGGTACGCAACGTAGCGGACCGCTTTCTCGTCGCGCACGTACAGCGCCACGCGATCGCCGGCAACGCCGATGGCGCCGAGCGTCGCTTTCGCGTCCGCCTGCAGCGTCGGGGTCGGGATCGCCCGGTCGCGAACGCCGAGGGGGATGCGCACGCGCGAGTCGAGGGCCGGGATGAACGGCTTGATCGTCACGCGATGGAACTTGTTCTCGGCAGGCTCGCCGAAGAGCACGTCGATGCTGTCATGCGAAGGCGATTCGAAGATCGCCGGATGGCGCAGGATCTCGTCCGGGAAGATCTCGCCTTCTGCGTCGACGTCGCGCTTCTCGATGAACTCGGAGAGATCGTGAATCTTGATGTCCTGAACGAATCCCTGAAAGACCGTCACCATCGCGTAGCGCGCGAGCTCTGCTCCCACGCCGCGATCTTCCCACCACGCGAGATGCACCACGATCTCCGGGATCGAACGATCGGCCCCTTCGTCATCTTTGTACGCGCTCTTCTGCGTGATCGCGACGCGAAGACCGCTTCGCGAAACGCTGGTATCGGCGAACGGCTTCGTCGACGTCCACTGTCCCGCTTCGGATCTCGAGGCGAACACCAGATTGCTTTCGCGCGGCCCCGTCATGTGGTTCCAGAACACGAAGAGCGTCTTCGAGACCGGATCGTACGCAAGGGCGCCGTCCGTATGCACGCCCTTGGTCGTGCTTCCGGGAACGATCGTTCGCGTGACCGATTCGGCATCGCGCACCGTCAGAACGAAGTACTTGCTCGACGCGGTGCTCACGTCGGGATGATCGGAAGCTCTCTCGCTCTCCAGCGTGAACAGCGTGCCGGAAGGCGTCAGGAGGACTTCTCCTCCCTGCTGCGCGAACGCCGCGAAGGGGAGAAGAGCAAACAGGACGACGAGGAGTGCTTTCTTCATCAGAGCTTCAAATTCACCATGCCGCGAAGGTCGATCGCGAACAGGAGGTTCTTCAGATTGCGGAACTGCGGGTAGAACTTGCAGAGCTCACCGAAGTGATGCTCCGCGGCATCGGTATCGCCGGATTTGTAGGCGGCCTCGCCGAGGAGGTAGTGAGCGTTTCTCACCTGGCGCGGCTCCGTCGCGAGACGCAGACCGATCTCGCCGTATTCGCGAGCGGTCGAGTACTCCTCGAGATCGAGGTAGCCGTAGCAAAGGTCGGTGTAGGCATCGCAGAGAGCCGACGGAACGTGCACCTTGTCGATGACGCTGAGCAGAAGGTCGAGGCCTTCGCGCGTCTCGTTGACGAGGAGCTTGTTGTATCCGAGGTTCTGGATGATCGCGTTGCGCACGAACTCGCGCTCCGTGGCGTCGGCCACGGCGTCGACGAGAGCGAGCGCCTGATCGAGGCACTCGATCGCTTTCGCGAACTGCGAGTCGGTCTCGTAGATGATGCCGAGATCGTTGAGCGCGCCCATCTGCCAGCGCGGCTCTTCCGATTCCGTCGCGATGTCGAGCGCGAGCTGTCCGTAGAAAATGCCGCGCTTGAGATCCGCCTGCAGACGATGCTTGAACATGAGCGCGTACGCGGCCATGAACGCATGATGCGGATTGCGGCGGCGCATCAGGATCGCCGGCAGCGCGTGCACTTCGGCGCCGTCGCGGCCGATCGCGATCATCGCGTCGGCTTTGTTGATCGTGATCAGCTCGCGGAGCATCGCGTCATCGGCAGCGAGCTCCATTGCGCGATCGTAGAGGGCCAGAGCCTCGTCGTATTCTTCCGCCCGGACTTTCGTCAGAGCCGACGCACGCAGCGTTTCCGCGGTCATCCCAGTCTCAGACATCGTCGCCCCCGCTCTCCCCATCACTGATCCAGGACTCCAGCTCCTGACTCCGTTTGAACTCGATGAAGCTCTCCACTTCTTTCTGCGCGGAAGGACTCAGCGACTTGTACTTCTCGAATGCCGAGCCACCCTGCGCGTTCTCGTCGAAGAAATCGCCGATGCTCAGATCGAACGCCTGAAGGATCTTGAGCAACGTGTCGAGGCCGACCTTGTACTCGCCCTGCTCCATGCGGGAGAGATCGGACTGATGAATGCCGATCTTGCCAGCGAGCTCCACCTGTGTGAGCTTGCGCTGCCTGCGGAGTTGCCGGATTTTTCGTCCGACGAGTTCGAGTTGGCCTCTCATGGATTCGCGGTGTTCCCGTCTACTTTATGCTATTAAACAATAACGTGACGCAACTTTTCAATATGCGGGCAGGCGCTGCCGGTGTCAAGTCCCGTAAAACTTCCGTGACTTTCCAGAATCTTCACCTTCTCCGGGAGCTCGTCAGCCGCGACTTCAACGCTCGCTTCGCCGGTTCCGCCTTCGGCGTCGCCTGGGCGGTGCTCCAGCCCCTGAGCTTCGTCTGTCTTTACTGGTTCGTGTTCTCCTTCATGATCCCACGAGGTCCGGGCGTCGCGGGAGACGAGTACATCTATTACCTCATCTCCGGTCTGGTTCCGTGGCTCGGGATCAACGACGGCGTGACGCGCTCGGTGACCTCGATCGTCGAGAACTCGTCGATCGTCCGGCGCCTGCCGCTCCGTAGCGAGCTCCTCGTGATCACGCCGAACGTCTCGACCCTGATCTTCGAATGCATCGGCCTGGCGGTCTTCATGCCGTTCGTCATCGCCAGGGGAGGGTCGCTCCGGCTGCTCTGGGTGCTGCCGATCGCCGTGGCGATTCAGTTTGCGCTGCAGGTCGGTGTCGGCCTCTTCCTCGCGGCGATCTTCGTTTTCTTCCGCGATCTCTCGCAGTTCATCGGCTTCGCACTCTCCATCGTTTTCTATCTCAGCCCGATCCTCTACTCCGCCAAAGGCCGCTTCGAAACCTTCTTCGCGTGGAATCCGCTGACGGCGCTCCTCGGTTTGTTCCGCAGCGCAGTGCTGTCGTCACCGTTACCTGAAGCGCGCTCGATCGTCTTTCTCTTGGTTGTCGCGATCGTTCTGCCTGGATCAGGACTGCTGTTTTTTCGGCGGACGCGGGCGACCTTCGTCGATCTCATCTGATCGCGTGAATAGGAGAAATGAATGTCCCTTCGTGAAGTTGGTTTGAGTCTTTGTGTCGCGCTCGCGAGCGTCGTCAGCTTGCCGGCGCTCGCGGATCAGCAGGGTTCGCAACCCGCGGCGGCTGCGGTGAAGCCTGCCGAGGAGATCGATGGCGGCACGCCGCATTACATCCGGGCCGAAACGCCCGAAGAGCGCATGCAGCGCATCGGCTCGCACGAAGATCCGGGTCTCGATCCGGATCCGCAGACGGTGTACTTCCGATTCGGCAGGATGTTCAAGATCGAGAAGTTCGAGAAATCGACTGCCAAATATGATGGCCAGCCGGATGGCTACGTGCGTCCGTTCGCCGCCGTCAACGTCTCCGCAGAGATCTATCAGGAGAACGACAAGTACGTCTGGGTGTGGCTGCGTCAGCTCGAGCCGCGCAAGCCGGAAGACAAGGCTCCTGCCGCCCTGACTCCTGCGCAACAGGAGAGAAACGAGAAGATTCTCAATCAGTACAAAGGCATCCGCGGCGAGTTCTCGCCGCTCGATCCGCCGTCGAGCAACGTGCACGTCGGATTCGCAGAATCTTCCGCAGGTTTGCCGACGTCCGGCTCGTTCCGCAACGGTCTCGCCGTGGCCGACATGAATGAGGACGGCCACATCGACCTCGTTCTTCCGCCGCAGCGCGGATTTCCGGCGCCGCCCGAGATCTACCTCGGCGACGGCACCGGCAAATGGAAGTACTGGGACATCGGCTGGCAGGAAGGGTTCAACTACGGCACCGTCGCCACCGGCGACTTCAATAAAGACAAGCACGTCGATCTCGCGTTCGCGATTCACCAGACCGGGATCGCCGTGTACCTCGGCGACGGCAAGGGACACTTCACCAAGTCGAGCCAGGGACTGCCGACCGACTTCCCGACGCGGCGCATCGTCGTCACCGACGTCGATTCCGACGGATGGCTCGACGTCGTCGGCATCGGCGAAGGACCGATCACGCCTCGCGCTGACGAAGACACTCGCGTGAACGGCTCGAACTTTCGCGCGTATCTCAATCGCGACAAGGGTCGCAAGTGGGAAGGCGTCGAGATCGCGCCGATGGAGACGAAAGTCAGCGGCGACTGGATCGGCGTCGGCAACTTCAACGGCGACAAGTACCCCGACTTCTACGCGGCGAGCATCTACTTCGGCAGCGCGGATACGCTGTTTCTCAGCAACGCGGCGAAGAAGTGGAGCACAGCCGGCGCAGGCGATCTCGTTCCCTGGATCTCGTATTACTGCCCGAGCGTCGCAGGACGGTTTTCGGGCGGGAAGGTCGACGATCTCGCGGTCACGTTCTTCCGCTCGTGGCCCGATGGATTCGATCCGAAAGTTCTCGCGGCTCCGCCGCTGAAGAATGTCGTCGGCATCGACACGCTCACGTTCGGCGCGCAGCCGAAGCGAACGTCGATCATTCGCTGGGAAGGCCGTCAGCCCGTGCGCGGAATCGCGCGCGGCGATTTCGACGGCGATGGAAAGCTCGACCTCGCGTTCACGCGCGATGAGCCGCGCAAGCTCGAGATTCTGCTCGGCGACGGCGCCGGCGGCTTCCGCCGCGCGACCGCGGATGGGGTAAGCCTGTTGTCGATGGTGAACTACGATCTCGTGGTTGCCGACGTGAATGAGGACAAGAAGCCGGACCTCATCGTCATGTATGAATCCGACGAACGGACGGCGTTCGAATAGAAGAACGGATCCGTTCAGGTCTTTCTCAACCGCGGTCCCGGAGCGCAGGTCGCGGAAAAGCCCTCCAGCAAGTAAATAGAGGATCGACGTACGCGCCGGCGATGCAGCCGGCGCGTGCGTCATCCCGTGCAACGCCCGCGGTGAAGGCGTGAATGCCCGCGATGCACGTGTGAAAAGCAGCGACGCACGGAGGAAAAGGCTGCTACTCTGGTGTGAATGTCGGAAAAGGATCGATGGCTCGATGCGGACTGCGCCAATTGCTTGCCAGTCGGAATGTTTGGGAGTACACTCCCCGGCTATACGCGATCAGTTATGGTGTAATCGCATAAAAACAGGCTTCCACTATTGACTTCCGGAATACTTCGCCATATCGTTAGGCGCGTTTCAAATCTGAGAACATCGCAAACTCGAGAAAAGAATCAAAACCGATGACTCGGAGGTGATGATATCGGGATTCGGGTGAGCACCCTTTGGTTCGTTTCCATCAATTCGAAGTGTAGGAGAGAAAGAATGAAGAAAGTTTTTGTTTGGGCTCTGATGGCCACCCTCCTGGTGGCGGGCTCGGCTTTCGCTGCGCGCCCCAACCAGGTCGCCCCGAATGCCACCTTCCCGTCAGGTGCGCCGACGACGACGAACAACGATGATACGTGCGACATCAGCACCGCCCCTGCGGCGACGCTGCTGCTCCCGTATTTCGAAGTCGACGTCAACGCGCCCGCGACGACGGCTCAGACGACGTTGTTCACTGTTACGAACACGTCGCGTCAGCCGCAGATCGCGCACGTCACCGTTTGGACCGACTATTCATACCCGGTCCTCGACTTCAACATCTTCCTGACCGGCTACGACGTCCAGGCGATTAACCTGTACGACGTGTTTGTCCGCGGTCTCGTCGCTCCCGATAAGGGTACGTCGAACGCGAACACGCCGGGCTCGCGCTCGCTGAGCAACACGACGGGCAACCCGAACTTCCTGCCCGGCGCGACGACAGCTTGCAACCCGACGGGTCAGAACAGCGGCCGCGTTCCTGAGACGCTCCGCCAGAACGTCGTCTCGGCCCTCACGCAGGGTCTCTTCCCCCTCCTTTGCGACGGGGAGACGATCGGTGGAACGCACACGAATGCGATCGGTTACGTCACGCTCGACGTCGCAGCGACCTGCTCGACGAACCTGCCGACGGAACCTGCCTACTGGACGACAGAAGTTCTGTTCGACAACGTCCTGATCGGCGATTACCAGCAGATCAACCCGAATCCGACTACTGGTAACCTCGCTCAGGGCAACCCGATGGTTCACATCCGCGCCATCCCTGAGGGTGGACCGGCTGGTGCCGTCGTCGCCACGAACCTCCCGTGGACGTTCTACACCCGCTATCAGTCGATCATCACGCCGACCCGCGATCGTCGCCAGCCGCTTCCGCACCTCTTTGCGGCTCGCTACATTGAGGGTGGCACGTCGGGCTTCGTGACCGGCTTCAAGATCTGGCGTGAAGGCCAGACGGGCGCCTCGGCGGATTGCGACGAGTACGCAGATCCGACGTTCGGCAACTCGGCGATGCCGGTTCGCGAGATCGTCCGCTTCGACGAGCGCGAGAACCCGTTCGTCTCGACGGCAACCGGAGGCTTCTCGCCGGTTCCGCCGGGCGGCGTTGCGCTGCCTGAGACCTCTCGCGTCCTGACGACCAACACCAGCATCTTCCCGGCTCTCACGAGCGGTGATGTCGGTGGCTGGTTCTACCTCAACCTCCATAACAACTCCCTCGTTCTCTCGCCGGCGGGTCGCCCGAGCCAGAACTGGGTGATTGTTTCCATGGCGTCTGAGGGACGTTACTCGGTTGACTTCGACGCGGCGTGGCTCGGTAACGGCTGCTCCGCTCTCGTCGGCGCTGGCGCCATCATCGGCCCGGCCCCGAACACCAACCCGTAACCTCGATTCATCGTAGTCGCTGAAAGGCGGGCCGGTATTCCGGCCCGCCTTTTTTGTTTTTGCTCTCGAAAAAACCGCGGCATCGTCCAAAAAAGGCTTTCGCAATCGGTTCGCAACCGCTTACAATAACTGGTCGATCCGGCTCGGTCGCCTGATCGGTCTCCGCGTTCACGCTGCCAAGTAGTCCACAATTCGACCCGGGGGTGGGATTTGAAACAGTTCTCGACCAGGCTTCTCGTACTCGCCGTGCTCGCCGGCGCGATCTCGATCGCCGCATACGGCCAGGATGTGAAACTGTGGCCGTCACCGAAGAGCTCATCGCAGCCGCAGGTGTTCTGCACCGGCTGCGACGGGAAAAACGCTTTCAGCCTCGATAACGCCGGCCTGAAAGTGGCGCACTTCTCGTCGCCGATCCTGGCGCACACAGGGAAGTTCATCGACGGTGTTTACACGAACGATGATCAGGGCCATGGACTCCGTACGGTCCGTGGCGGCCGCATGCTGTATGCCCCTGGCCGCGGCCGTTTGTACATGCAAAACGGCGCCATGCTCGGCGTCTATCCAGTGGCGGACTACTTCACGAAGGTTGCAGCAGGCGTCGTTCCTGTGACGTCGTTCCCTTCGCTGACCGGCTCCTACGGACGTTCCGGCACCCCGTTCGAATCGCTCATCATCCCGGCACAGTACGGATATCCCGAGGCGTCCGGATCGGGTTGGACCTACCAGGGTGTGGACAGCCAGGATCGCCTTTATGACATCGACATCGACGATCGGCAGTTCGTCTATGCCGCGTACAGCGTCCTGGGTTGGGGCATCTTCAAGGATGACGGCGCCGGCCCCGGTACGCTCGGTCCCAGGATGATGCCGACCGAGAAGCAGGTGACGTCGGGCAAAGTCACGTCGACCCGCATTGCCTGTCTCAAGGACGGGTCGTCGTATTACACGATCGTCTCCGACGGCAACCGGGGAACCGCCGTCGACATCTGGAACGTCACGAATACGAAATCACCGACCCTGGTCTCGAACACCAATTCGAGGGATAAAGGGTTCATCTCCTGGGCCAAGAACAGCGACTCGAGCCGGCTGGCGATCGTCAATGGAAATCAGCAGGTCGGCATCTATACGTCGCACAATTTCATCCTTGGCGGACAGGCGATCCGCACGGAAGTCGCCTCATCCGGCCGTGCGTTTGTGGCTGTGACTTCCGACGGAACGAACTTTTACGCCGCAGAGTCGGGCGCATCATTCACGGGGAATCTCCTTTGGAAATTCACACCGAACGTGTCCGGCGATTATGACGTCACGAAGTACAACATTCTCGGCTCATTCCAGCCCCTGTTCATGCAGGGCGGAGACTCCGGTTACCTGACGATCCAGGGACAGTCGCCCATCGCCGGCTCGGCAGCGTCCGCAGGCGATGTGCGCGTCATCAACATCGGCGGAGCCGACCCGGTGAATGTGCCGATCGGCGACTTCTTCACGAAGTATTACACGCTGCCGCCGGCAGACTATGCGCGGCCCGCGGGCTACACGTCGCTTCTGCGCGGCTCGATGATGGTGAAGTACGGTGGCAAGACGTATCTGTTCTTCGCCACATACGGACTCGCCGACGTCTACGAGTTCGCGGGCGGCGAATCGATCACGGTCGATTACGACCACAATCAGTTCGGAACGGTCAATCTGAACGCGAAGCCGACGCAATCCGGTCCCTTCTATGGCGACAGGATCACGTTCACGGCTCTGCTGTCGTCGACGACGTCGTCATCGATTCAGACGGAATGGAACTTCGGAAATCCGGAGCCTGTGAACCCGAACAACATCCAGAACAACATTGCCGTCGGTACGACCACGCCGACGCTCGTTCCTTATCAGTATCGCAATCTGACGACGACCGGACAGATCGAGGCGCAAAAGACGATCAACGTCAAGAACCAGGCGAATCCGCAGGTGGCCGGGTCGGCGTCGATCATCATGAAGACTCCGATTCCGCGGATCGGAGTGCAAACCAGTCCGGGAGTGAGCGCGGCCCTGACATCGGGAACCGGCGTTGCGCTGCTGACGAGCGACCGTTTCACGGATGCTTCGGATGGATCGGTCGAGAGTCACTACGCGTCCTGGACGATCGATACGACCGCGCCGGTTGCACTGGCACCGAACCAGCCGAAGGATCCTGGCGCGTGCGGCACGCACAACATCAGTCTCACGACGAACTATGGCGAATATTCGCCATCGTTTGTGAGCGCCGGTACGCCGTACGTTCCGGCCGCGGTGAATGTGACGTCGTACACCGTGCGTCCGTTCACTGTGACGATCGATGCCCTGACGCCGACCAGCACGAATTTCTCGGCCACGGTTCGCCGCGACAGTTCCGCGGTCACGGCCACGACATGGACGACGAAGTGGTCGCTCAAGAATGGCGTAACCGACCTCGTCCCCTCAGTGCCGCACACCGACAATTTCCCCAACGTGACTCCACTCCCGGTTCCTGCAATCACGATTCCTCCGGGCTCCGTGCTCACGCTCGAGGTCACTGTCGACCAGGCCGGAATCGTGCCTGCCTGCCAGAGCTTCAACACGATGTCCGTGTCGATGACGCTCGCTCCGCCTCAGGCGGACATTCAGATCGGCGGATGCGTTCATGCAGGCGAGCCGTGCACGTTTACGGCGGTCGCGACGAGTGGTACCACCGCAGGCTGGACGTATGCGTGGAAGCTCATCAACACGAGCCCGCAGCTGACCTCGACGGTGAATCCGTTCCAGACGTCGGTTCCCAATTCCGGCAATTACATCGCCGAGGTGAAGGTCACACAAAGCATCTTCTCGACGACGGTGCAGAAGAACTTCGAGGTTCTGCCGTCATTGTGCTCCGGATTGCCGGATACGCTGCTCTATGGCGTCTTTGTCTTCGGCGGGACGTCAGGATGCACCGGGTCGAACTGTTCGCCTGGGGAGACGATCACGCTCGATGCCGGCGGTGGCGGTTATGTACCCAAGGCATGCGACACCTATGAATGGACTTTCGGTGACGGTACGGGACAGACCCTCACTGGAGTGACGAGTAACACGGTCCAGCACGTTTATGCGGGGGGCAATGGCTCCCAATACACGGTTTCGTTGAAGGTCACGAACAACTCGGGCTCGAAGACCTATACAGGAACGGTCAAGTTCGGCGCTCCGCCGCCGGATTGTCTGTTCCCGGTCGGCGTGAATTTCTCCTGGACTGGAGACAAGGGATGCAGTCCGAGCAAGTCTTGTGAGGTCGGCGAGCTGATTACGTTTGGCCCGACGAACAGCTTCCAGAGCTGTGATCAGTATGCCTGGACGTTCCAGAGCAACGGATCCAGCAGTCAGCGCTCGCCAGGAAAGATCTATGCGGCGGCCGGTACCTATGCGGTCTCACTGACCATCTCGAACACAAAGGGGACCGCACCTCAGGTTTCGAAGCAGATCACCGTCGTTCAAGGCGGTGGCGGAACCTGTTCAACGCACGCCACGGTGTTGAACATCGACCCGAGTTTCACCGGCCCAAGCAGCGGATGCTCCGATAAGAACGGACTGAAGTGCTCTGCGAGTGAGGCCGTTCAGTTCAACGTCAACCTTGTTGGGAACTACACGAAACAGGATTGCGATCAGTTCGAGTGGACGTTCGATGACGGATCGGCAGCTGTCCAGGGGCAGACCGTGCAGCACCAGTTCCT
>DATKFO010000891.1:0-2195 GCA_035544355.1 Thermoanaerobaculia bacterium | reverse complement strand
CCCACTTCGCTTCGGGTGGAATGCGATCCGGCGTCGTTCCCGGCGCGAGAAAGACGACCGGCCGCGTGCGATTGCGTCCGTACGCCGGATACACCCACGTGTCGAACGCGCCGTCGACGGCGACCGTGTCGTGCGGACCCGCGAGCCGGTCGACGACGCTGCCGGCGCGCGACGGTTGGAAGTAGATGATCCGCGTGCCGGGATGCTCGGCGACCCAGCGCACGTATTCGATCGGCGCAAAGCGATCCAGCACGCCGCACGTGACCGCCTGCATCGTGAAGATGATCAGGAACACGGCCATGGCCACATGGACGAGCCGTCGCGACCGCGTCGCGACCTCATCGATGACCGGCGGGACCACGAGGCAGACGACGATCGGCACGATGAAGCAGAAATAGCGCGCGAACGTACCGAAGAATCCGAGGGGGCGGATCTGGGTGGGGAGCATGACGATGACGGCGAGTAGCGCTGCACACGAAGCGATCCAGCGCTCCCGGGTTTGGCCGGTGCGGCGATAGCGCCAGATTGCGAACGGTACGAGAACGGCGAGGATCGTGATCCATTCGCCGTAATGCGAGAAATAGATCTCATAGTGCGGCCAATACCAATAACGGGAGTCCCACGGCACCCACACCCCTTGTAAGACACGGGAAAAGGGAACGGTGAGAAGCAGATAAGGGACTTGCCAGAAATTGTTCCAGTCGCCGTATGCGATTGCGGTGAGCTTCGTTGCTGTCGTCGTCATACTCGTCACACCGCTCGAATCCCCCAACGTCAGGTAATTCGCGGCGAGGGTCACTCCTCCGCCGAGGGTGAAACAGGCGAGGAAGGCGAATCCTGCGAAGACGACGTCGCGGCGGCGAATGAGCTGCCAGATCATGAAGGGTACCAGCGCCACAGCGATTGCGGCGACTGTCGTCTTTGTGCCGATTCCGAACGCCACGGCCATGATTGTGAGAAGAAGCGGAATTTGCCCGCCCTCGACGATCCAGCGACTTCCCCACATCAGGGCGCACAGCGAAAACCAGGCGACGAGCAGGTCGTTCTTGTGAGCGCCACTATGAAGGAGCAGAATCGGCGCGCCCCCTGTGCAGAGGATGGCTGCAATGATCCCATTCGCACTGGAGCGCCACCATCGCTGCGCGAGCGCTGCTGTTGCGAGAAGAAAGAATACATAGGAGACCGTGCCGATCCATTCGGTATATGTATCCGTCCCGCTGAGGATCAGTACGTCAGCGAGCAGCAGCTCGTAATTGAACGGAAAGCGATCGATGCGCGCATCGGGCGCATGGAACAGCTCGTAGCCGCCGGCGCGCTCGAGCAGCACCGCTTTCGGCAGGTGATACGCGAGCGCGTCGTGCGAGAGGGGAGGGAGAATCAGGCCGCGCCAGAGAATGAACGCGATCCAGAGCGCGAGCGGGATCAGAAACAGGACGTTGGGTGGGAGCGGGAAGCGCCGCGCGTGACGAATCACGATCACGATCGCCGCGCCGAGGAGCAGCACGACACTCGTCCAGAGTGGGATCGCGCGCAGTGTGTGCGTCAGCGCGAAAACCCACTGCATTGCGAGCCAGCCCGCCACGCCGAAGAGCGCTCCGGCCGCGATCCACTCGAGCGGAGTCGTGCGCGCCGCACCTTCGGGATCGAGCCTCGTCCAGAGCGCGCGCACGCACGCGACGCCCACGATCACCAGCGCGATCACCATGAGTGCAAAGACGATCATCGAAAGTCGCGGAACGATAGCCGGTTTTCGCGCGCGGCGCGACAGAAGGTATCCTCTCGCGCCGTGACGTTCGGGACGAAAGCCGTCGACAACCGCAGCGCGATGCGCATGCTCGTGCTCGCGCTCATCCTCGCCGCGCTCTTCGGCATGAAGCTGGCGTATCTCCCCGGCACCGGACCGTACAGTCTCGACGGCAGTTTCTACGTCAACGCCGCGCGCAACGTCGAGGAAGGCGTCGGTCTCAAGACGAATGTCTCGATGTACCACCGCGGCAATCTCGTCCTGCCGACGCGCTCACGCCTCATCTATCCGCTCTGGCCGCTCCTCCTCGGCTACACCGGTCGCGCAATCGGTCTCGTGCGAGCGATCAATGTCCTGACGCCGCTCTTCTATCTGATCGATCTCATCCTGCTCTATGTCGTCGTGCGCCGTCTGCAAGAGCGGATGTGGGGACCTGCAAACGAGATCTTTA
>DATKFO010000890.1:0-7963 GCA_035544355.1 Thermoanaerobaculia bacterium | reverse complement strand
CCGCCGACGAACGCGACGGGAAACGGCGCGTCGGTCATGTGCAGTCGCCGCGCGACCGCGAGCACGCATTCGGCTAGCTCGAAACCGGCGCGCTCCATGATCGAGCGCGCGACGCCGTCGCCGAGGCTCGCCGCTTCGATGACGAGCTTGCCGTAGCGCGCGATGTCGTCCGCGTGCGTCGTCGTCGCGTAGACGAAGCGCGGCAGATCGGCGGCGTCGCACATTTCGTATTCGCGGCAGAGGAGGTCGGTCATCTTCGTCGTGAAGCCGCGTCCGTCGTGCGCGCGCACGATCGCGGAGAGGCCTTCGCGCGCGATCCAGAAACCGCTGCCTTCGTCGCCGAGGGTCGGGCCCCAGCCGCCTGCGCGCGCGCTTTCTCCGCTTTCATTGCGGCCGAACGCGACCGAGCCCGTGCCGGCGATGATCACGATGCCCGCGCCGAATCCCACCGCGCCGGTGAGCGCGACGCGCGCGTCGGTGTCGACGATGAAGTTTCCGTTCGGAAAGAAAATGCGCAGCGAGTCGATCACGCGCTGGCGATGCACCGGATGATCGGAGCCGGCGATGCCGCAATACGCGTACTCGACGTTGCGAATGGCAATGCCCGCTTCGACGAGCGCGATGTTCATTGCGCGCTCGATGTTCCGTGTCGCCGCTTCGATCCCGACCCGCAGATGATTCGACGGGCCCGCCACGCCGCGCCCGAGCGCGTTGCCGTTCTCGTCCGTGACGAGCGCGGATGTTTTCGATGCGCCGCCGTCGATGCCGATGAAGTACGTCATGCGTCCTCCGCGACCCCAGCAATACGAATGCCGGTGCAGCCCTTGCTATTCATCTTGCTGAATGGAGGACATTTATGAAACGAAATCAACTCGTAGTGATCGCCGCGATCGCGATCCTCGGACTGCTGCCGCTCGCCGGATGTAAGAGCAGCGGCATGGCGATCACGCCGCGCGGTCAGGTCATGACGCTGAACATCGAGCATCCGAACGAGCTCCCCGAGTATGGGGAAGACAACATGACGGTCATCGTCGCGGACCGTGGCGTGAACAACATCAAGAACGTGATCGTCGACGTCGAGCTGCCGCCGCAATTGATCGTCGTCAACCAGACGAACGAGCGCGAAGTGCAGGCGTTCCATGACGCGGGCACGAACATGTATCACTTCACGATCGGCAGCATCAATCCGGGCGAAGCAGTGCGCATCGGATTCCGCGTCCGCACATCGTTCGGCACGATGCGCGAGACCGGCAGCGTGAAGGTCACCGCGTGGCAAAGCGATCTCCCGGGCGACAAGCTCGTGGAGACGGCGGTGATCCGGTTGAGACAGTAGGCAGTTTGCAGTGGGCAGTGGGCAGAGGACCCACCGCCCGCTGCTTTGTCTTCTGCCAACTGCCCACTGCCCACTGCCCACTACAATCCGCCGCATGTCGTCAGAGCCCACCCATCACATCCCACCCACGAGCCGTGAAGCGCTCGAGGATCGCAAGCTTCTCGACCGGCCGAGCGTCCGTGAAACATTGCAGAGTGAATCGTGGCGCGTGCTGCGGATCACGAGCGAGTTCGTGGCCGGCTTCGATCATCTCGCGGACGTGTATCCCGCGGTGTCGATCTTCGGCTCCGCGCGCACGCAGCTCTCGCATCGCTACTACGAGCAAGCCGTCCGCACCGCGGAGCTCCTCGGCCAAGCCGGATTCGCGATCATCACCGGCGGCGGCCCCGGCATCATGGAAGCGGCGAACAAAGGCGCGAAGCAGGGCGGCGCGCTTTCGATCGGCTGCAACATCCAGCTGCCGTTCGAGCAGGTGCTCAATCCGTTCTGCGACAAGTCGATGACGTTCCGCTACTTCTTCGTGCGCAAGACGATGTTCATCAAATACTCCGAAGCCTTCATCACGTTTCCCGGCGGCTTCGGCACGCTCGATGAGCTCTTCGGCGCGCTCGTGCTGATCCAGACGAAGAAGATCTCGAACTTTCCGGTGATCCTGTTCGGCAGCGAATATTGGGCGGGACTGATCGACTGGATGCGCGCGCGCGTGCTCGCGGAGAACAACATCACGCCGGAAGACGTCGACAACATCCACATCGTCGACGAGCCGGAGCGCGTGCGCGACATCGTCGTCGCGTATTTCGAGCAGACGAAGAAGGAACAAGTGTGAACACGATTCTCTGGCGCCACCTCGACCGCCGCGGACACGAGTCGTGCCGCGTGCTGCAACGCGACGCCGCGTGGCATCTCGAAGGCTCTTCCGTCTTCGCAGACGATGACCTGCCGTGCCGCCTCGACTACCGCATCGTGTGCGACGCCGCGTGGCGCACGACGTCCGCGCGTGTGCACGGCTGGGTGGGCAACGAAGCGGTGGAGATCGAAATCGCCGCGAGCGACGGACGCTGGACGCTCAACGGACACGAATGCCCGCAGGTCGAAGGCTGTCTCGACGTCGACCTGAATTTCAGTCCCGCGACGAATCTCCTACCGATCCGCCGCCTCGATCTCGCCGTCGGCGAACAAGCGAACGTACGCGCCGCGTGGCTGCGTTTCCCGAGCTTCGCACTCGAGCTGCTGCCGCAGATCTATCGCCGCACTGCAGAAGGGATCTATCGCTACGAGAGTCAGGACGGCGCCTTCGTGCGCGATCTCGAAGTGAGCGCGACGGGATTCGTGATTCGGTATCCGGATTTTTTTGACGTCGACGCGAGCGCGTAAACGTAGGGCCGCCTCTCAGGCGGCCTACGTCAGCGGACGGTTTGGAGTGACGGCGACCGCAGTCGCCGCTTTTGCACAGCCATCGCGCGGAACTGTCGAAAAGCGGCGATTGCGATCGCCGCACTCCACACCTCTGCCCACTCACTCGGCGGCTTCTTCCGCCACCTCTTCCGTCGCCGGCATCT
Source organism: Thermoanaerobaculia bacterium (assembly GCA_035544355.1). Taxonomy (GTDB): domain Bacteria; phylum Acidobacteriota; class Thermoanaerobaculia; order Gp7-AA8; family Gp7-AA8; genus DATKFO01. Next base: position 5,071 of record DATKFO010000890.1, on the reverse strand, counting down.
TCGTTTGCACGATCACCCAGCGCACGCGGAAGCGTTCGGCTTCGACGACGTCGATCGTGAGGTCGCCGAGCTCGACGCGGTCGCCGGGCATGACTTCGCGTCCGAGTCGTGCGGCGACGTAGCCGCCGACGGTTTCTTCGTCGGGCTCGCCGAGGTCGATTTTCAAACGATCGGCGAGGTCTTCGATGAGGTAGTCGCCGCGCACGCGGTAGCGGCCGTTGCCGAGGGGCTCGATCTCGGGGCGCTCGCGATCGAATTCGTCCTGAATCTGACCGAACAACTCCTCGGTGATGTTCTCGAGGGAGACGATGCCCGAGGCGCCGCCGTATTCGTCGAGCACGACGGCCATGTGCGTTTTGTGCTCGATGAACTGCGACAGCAGTTGCTCGACCGTTCCGTTCTCCGGCACGAACAGCATGTCGCGCTTCAGCTCTTCGAGCTTGCGGCCCGGTCCGCGCAGCTGCGCGAGAAAAAGATCCTTCACGTGAATCAGGCCGATCGTCTGATCGAGCGTGCCGTCGCACAGTGGATAGCGCGTGTGGCGCGTCGTGCGAATCGTCTCGAGGTTCTGATCGATCGTCTTCGACGTCGAGAGCACGACGACGTCGGTGCGCGGCACCATGATCTGCCGCGCGGTGCGCTTCGAAAACTGAAAGACGCCTTCGATGATCTCGCGGTTTTCTTCCGAGAGCACGCCCGCTTTTTCGGAGCTCGCGAGGATCGTGCGCAGCTCTTCGACCGATTGCACGCCGCCTTCTTCTTCGGTTGGGCGAATGCCGAAGAGACTGAGCGCGCCGTTCGTCGCAGTGCGCAGGAGCCAGATCACCGGATACGTGACGATGTAGAAGCCGTGCAGGATGTGCGAGGTCCAGAGCGCGGTGCCGACCGGTTTCTGGATCGCCAGAAATTTCGGCACCTGCTCGCCGAACACGATGTGCAGCGCGGAGATGAGGATGAACGAGACCGTGATCGCGATCGAGTGCGACAACGATTCCGCGAACGCGCCGGCCCAGCGCAGCAGCGGCAGCAGGATCGGCGCGAACGCTTCTTCACCGATCCAGCCGAGTGCGAGCGACGCGAACGTGATCCCGACCTGCGCCGCCGCGAGGTAGACGTCGATGTGCTTGAGGATGCGCTTCGTCATCCGCGCGCGCGAGCTGCCCTTCGCGACCAGCTCCGCCATCTGCGTCGGGCGGACCTTGACGATCGCGAACTCCGCGGCGACGAAAAATCCGTTGGCGAGCACGAACAGGACGGCGAGCGCGAGATACCAGAAGGACATTGCTGCGCGGATTCTATCGGTCCTGTCCGACCACTTCCTCCAGAGTCCGCCAGAAGCGCGGATACGACTTCGACACGACCTGCTCCTTCGCGATCGTGACGTTGCCGCGCGCGAGTCCGGCGATTGCGAACGCCATGGCGATGCGGTGGTCGTTGTGCGTTTCGATCACGGCGGGCTCGTTCGACCAGCCGGGCTCGATGCGCAGCGAGTCAGGGCGTTCCTCGACGGTTGCGCCGAGGCGGCGCAGCTCGGACGTGACGGTGGCGAGGCGATCGGATTCTTTTACGCGGAGATTCGCGACGTTCACGATCTCGACGGGCGAATCGGCGAGCGGTGCGATCGCGGCGAGCGAGGGGACGATGTCGGGCGTCGCGTTGCAATCGAACGTGCCGCCGCGCAATTGCTCGGGACCGGTGACCGTGACTGTGCCGTCGCCGATGGCAACTTCGCATCCCATCGCGGCGAGGATGTCGACGAATCCCGCGTCGCCCTGCGCAGTCGGCATCGCCAATCCCTCGACGCGAATCGTTCCGCGCGTCGCCGCTGCGGCCGCGAACCAATACGACGCCGACGAGTAATCGCCTTCGACGCGATACTCCGCGCGCTCGAGCCGGCCCGTGCGGACGCGCACGACGTCACCGTCGCGCTGCACGTTCGCGCCGAACGCGCCGAGGATGTCGGCGGTGATGTCGATGTACGGGCCGGAGGCGAGATGCGAGATGCGCAACGCGATGCCATCAGGCAGCGTCGCCCCACCAAGCATCAGCGCCGACACGAACTGGCTCGACGTCTCCGCGGAGATCGTGACATCGAACCCGCCCCGCATCCGTTTGCCGCGAATTCGGAGAGGCGGATACCCCTCCTTTTCGACATACTCGACCTCGCCGCCGATCTGCAGCAGGACCTCGACCAGATCGCCGATCGGCCGGTTGTGCATCCGCTCTTCACCATGCAGCAAAAACCGCCCCGGCGTAAACGCGAGCCACCCGGTGAAGAACCGCATCGCGGTGCCCGCGTTGCCGACGAAGATCGGCACTTCATTCGCGGACATGCTCACGCGGTGGCCGATGTGAATGTCCTTTTGCGGCGAGCCGGACACGTCGAAGCCGATGGTTTTGAGCGCCTGCAACGCGTAGCGCGTGTCGTCTGCGTCGAGGCAATTGGTGATGGTCGTGGTGCCCTCGGTCATCGCGGCGAGCAAGATCGCGCGCACGCTGTACGACTTGCTCGGTGGGGCGGTGACGGTGGCGTGGATTCGATCTGTTTTCGAGATGACTTTCATGAGAACGCTTGGACGTTTCTGTTTTTTGCGATGGTCTCTATGAGAACGATGAACACGGAACACGGAACACGGAACGACTTCATGAAAACGCGAACACGGAACACGGAACGAGCTACTTCTTGCGACGGCCCTTTACTGTTTTGATGGACGCAACGATGATCGCTGTTAGCTCGTCGATCTCTTGCATCAACGGCGCGAGAAGTCGCTTTTCCATGATTTCGGCTTCGATGAGAATTTCCAACCAGTACGTGGTTTCGTCGAGCTCCTGGAGCGCGACTTCCATTTTCGAGATCCATTCCGCATCCGAGCGTCCGCGGAACGCTTCGCGGCAATGCGCGCCGACCGATGTTCCGGAACGAACGAACTGATCTCCGATGATGCGCGCGGTGCGGCGACGCGGCGGCAATGCCTCGAAGAGGCGAATGATCCGAACGGCGAAAACTTTCGTACGCGTCGTGAGTTGTTCCATCGTTCAAAGACGTTCCGTGTTCCGTGTTCCGTGTTCCGCGTTCAAAACGAGTCCGTCGAACGCGAGTCGAACATTCGGAGGCAGCGAGCTTTCCACATCCTCGTGCCGCACTTCGTGCGTCAAGTGGATCAGATAGGTGACGCGAGCGCCGATGCGTTGGGCACACTCCACCGCCTCACTGATGATGAAGTGCGTCGGATGGCGCGGCGCAGGACGCAACCCATCGAGCGCCAGGTACTCGAGTCCTTCGAGCAAGCGCATCGACGACTCCGGGATGCCGTTCGTATCCGTGATGTAGGCGAAGTTGCCGATGCGGTATCCGAGGATGGTCCAGTCGCCGTGGGTGACGGGGATGGGGATGATCTCGAGGTCGTCGTGGGTGAACGGGCCGTCGATTTCGCGGAGATCGAGTTGCGGTTTGCCTCCGCCGATTTGCGAGCTCGTGTCCCAGATGTAGGAGAACGCGCGGCGGATGGCTTTCGCGGTCGGCGGACTCGCGTAGGCCTGGATCGATTCGCGCTGGCGGAAGTTGAAGGGGCGGATGTCGTCGAGGCCCATCAAATGATCCGAATGCGAGTGCGTGTAGAGGATGAAGTCGAGGCGCGGGATCGGATCGCGGAGCAGTTGCAGGCGCAGATCGGGCGTCGTGTCGATCAGGAAGTGTTTTCCGTTCGCTTCGATTTTCACGGATTGCCGCAGGCGCTTGTCGCGCGGGTCGTCGGACGTGCAGATGGCGCAGTGGCAGCCGACGACGGGAACGCCGGTCGAGGTGCCGGTGCCGAGGAACGTCACGCGCATGAGGATCGCGATTGTAGACGGTGGCGAATCACCCGGCCCTAGACCACGACGAACTCGAACTCGCCGGTCGTAGCGTCGATCGCCATCGCCTCGCCCGTTTCGTACCACGGCGGGAGGATCGTGATGCGCGAGTCGTCGAACGGCATCACGAGCTTCTGGTGGAAGTGGCCGAACACGACGTCGGTGATTCCGGTTCGTTCGTGTCTTCGTTTTCCATAGGTTTCCATCAGCTCGACCGGGATGCGCGATTTGTGTTTGAAGTTGGATCGCGCGAGGCGCTTCTCCACACTGTCGACGAAGTTGCGCGCGACGCGGCCGGGAATCAGGTTGAGTCCGAAGCGCGACACGCGATTCTTCGACGCGAGACGCCAGAATCGATATGGCAGGTCGCGGTCGTTGATCATGTCGCCGTGCACGATGAGATAGCGCCGCTTGCCGGCGTTGATCGTGTATTCGAGCGCGATGTCGGTCACCGCGTCTTCCACAAACGAACCGTGCAGGAAAAAATCGCGGTTGCCTTCGACGTAGTGGATCGGGATCCCCGCATCGCGCACTTCGCGAAATTTCGCCATCACTTTGCCGACCGACGGAGTGAAGAATTTCGGATGCGCGATCAGGTAGTGAAAGAGATCGCCGTTGAGATACAGCGCGCGCGGTTTGTGCACGACGAGCCGATCGAGCCACGCGTTGACGTCGCGCTCGCTGCCGTCGGCGAGTCCGATGTGCGAGTCGCCGATGACGAAGATCCGTTGGCTTACGGAATCACTCACGACTCGAGCTCCTGCAGCACGCGCTGAAAGACTTCGTACGGTTCCTGTCCGAAGAGGCAGAACACCGCGCGCTGCAACGAGCGCGAGCGGCGGCGGAAGTCGATCGCTGTGCCGAGCATCACACGCGCGCAGCGCTCGAGCGTGAATCCGAATGCGCCGCCCACGGCCATCGCGGGCAAGCCGACCGACGCGACCGCGAGCTCTTCCGCTTTTTCGAGCGCCGACTGCGTCGCCGCGCGCAATTTCGTGTCTTCGTTGCCTTCGCCCATGCGCGGCACGACCGCGTGAATGATGAATTTGCAGAGCAAATTGCCGCCCGGCGTCGCAACCGCGCTGCCGACCGGAAGCGGACCGACTCCCGCAACCTGCACGTGCGGGCTGGCGGGATTGACGATCGCATCGACTTTGATCGAGGTGATGTCGGCGCGGAGGAGTTGGATGTGCATGCTGGGAGGAAGTGCAGAGGTTCA